>DASXEF010001018.1:0-10330 GCA_036490255.1 Kofleriaceae bacterium | reverse complement strand
ACGTGCGCGCCCGCAAACCCGGCGAGCACGTCGAGCTGATACGACAGCTCCTTGCTGCGGCGGCGCCACGCGTGGAACGCGCGCTTGCTGCGCTTGGCCGCACGACGGGCGTGACGCGCTTCGGCGTAGACGGCTTTGATGCCCTTGACGACCGTCTTCCACGCCAGCTCGGGCGGCAGTGCGGCCTGCAGCGCTTCGAGCTGCGCGGCGGTGCGCGCGGCGCCTTCGGCGAGCAGCTGCTTGATCTCGGCGGCGGCCGGCTTGGCTTCGTCGGCGGTCTTCAAGATCGCGTTCGCGGCTTCGCGCTCGACTTCGCCGAGCGGCAAGGTCGCGAGCGTCTCCGGCGCGACGACGTGATCGCGGGCATGACCGACGGCGCGACGCGCCTCTTGCAGCGCGCGACGCACGGCACGGCGCTCGCTCTTCGGCAGCTCGGCTGCGACGAGCGACAAGACCGCGCGCGCTTTGCGCAGCGCCTTGCGATAGTCGTGGACCGCCGACGCCAGATCCGCTTTGCCGGCGGCTTCGCGCGCGGCATCGCTCGCCGACGAGAACTCGCCGATCAGTGCGCGGCGCAGCTCGGCGTCGTTATCGATCACCGAAGTCTTCGCGCCGAGCGGTCCGAGCTTGTCGTGCTCTGCAAACGGGGGAACGTGCATCGTGGTCGGTCCATCAGTCGTCGTCGTCGCCATCGGACCGTGTATACCGCGTGACGTCCGGATTACGGACTCGTCATCGAACTTTGTTCGGCTCTAGCAAAATCGTCACACAAGGCCTTGGTATCGTCGGTCTGAAGATGGCCAAGCCGATCCTGTTCGAGCCGATCGAATCGCCGTACCTAGTCGACGATTCCTTCAAGATCAAGAAGGCATCGACCGAGCCGCCGGACGACGCGCCGTCGAAAAAGGAGTGCCACGCACAGCTCGAGGACGCGGTCGAACAGCTGACCAGAGTCCAGGGCCGGCTGTTCGCCGACAACCGCTACGCGCTCTTGCTCGTGTTCCAGGCGATGGACGCGGCCGGCAAAGACGGCACGATCAAAGCCGTGATGAGCGGCGTGAACCCGCAGGGTTGTCAGGTCTACGCGTTCAAGCAGCCGACGACAGAAGACCTCGCACACGACTTCATGTGGCGGATCAACCGCTGCCTACCGGAGCGCGGCCGGATCGGCATCTTCAATCGCTCGCACTACGAAGAAGTGCTCACCGTGCGCGTCAATCCCGGCTTCTTGGCGCGCCAGCGCTTGCCGCATCTGCCGAAGAACCTCGACGATCTGTGGGACCAGCGCTACGAGTCGATCGTCGAGGCCGAACGGCACTGGGCGCGCAGCGGCATCGTGATCTTGAAGTTCTGGCTCAACGTCTCGCAGAAAGAGCAGCACCGGCGCTTTCTCGATCGCATCTCCGACCCCGACGACAACTGGAAGTTCTCGGCCGGCGATTGGAGCGAGAGTCAGAAGTGGGATCAGTACATGGACGCGTACGAGCCGATGCTGCGCGCGACCGCGAAGCCGTGGGCGCCGTGGTACGCGATTCCCGCCGACAACAAGCCGTTCATGCGGCGCACCGTCGCGAGCATCGTCGTCAAGACGCTCGAGTCATTGCCGCTCGCGTTTCCACATCCGTCGACGGAAGATCTCGCGGCGATGCAAAAGATCCGCGACAAGCTCGAGCGCGAGTAGCTACTTCACGAACTCGAGCAGCAGCCGGTTGAGCTCGGTCGCGTGGGTCCAGATCAGGCCGTGCGGCGCATTGCCGAGGATGTGCGTCTGCGCCTGCTTGACGAACTGGACCATGCGCTTGCCGCTCGCGGCGACCGGCACGATCTGATCGGCGTCGCCGTGCACGACGAGCGTCGGCTGCGTGATCGACTTCAGATCGACGCGGAAATCTTCGAGCCACGCGTCGACGCACTTGAGCATCGCGCCGTACGACGAGGCCGCGGCGACGTTCCAGTTGGCGCGCATCGCGTCGTCGCTGATGCGCTCGCCGAGCTGCTGCTTGTTGAAGAAGTTTTGCAGAAAGCCGGTCAAGAACGCGTAGCGATCCTTCTCGATCCCGCCTTTGATGCCCTCGAAGATTGCCGGGTCGACACCGTCGGGGTTGTTGCCGTCTTTGCGCAGCGCCGGTGCGATCGAGCTGATGAACGCGCACTTCGCGACGCCCTTGCCGTTGTAACGGCTCATGTAGCGCGCGACTTCGCCGCCGCCCATCGAGAAACCGACGAGCGTCGCGTTGGTCAAGCCGAGCGTGTCGATGATCTTCGCGAGATCGCCCGACATCGTGTCGTAGTCGTAGCCGGCTTCGGGCGCGGAGCTCCGGCCGAATCCGCGGCGGTCGTACGTGATCACGCGGAAGCCCGACGCGAGCAGCATCGCCGATTGGCGTTCCCACGAGCCACCGGCCAGCGGCCAGCCATGGACGAGCACGATCGGTTTGCCCGAGCCGCGATCTTCGTAATAGAGCTGGATGTCTGCGCTGTTTTCTTTACCGACCGTGATGAATGCCATGCGCGGAGCATGAGCCTCGTCGGTTCGCGCGTCGCGGCGGGAGTGTGGAAATCTACGGCGGCGATCAGGTCGGTTCGTCGCGCGGTGGCGGCGTCGCCGGCTCGTCGCGATAGATCGGCCCGGCGTGCGGCTCGGAGTCGCCGTCGTCGAGCTCGTCGATCTCGTCGTGCTCCTGTTCCGCTTCGAGCTCGTCGATCGGCAGCGGCGTGCGCGCGCGCTCCATGCGCGGCGTCTGGTGGACGTCCTGCGTCTGCGTGCGCGAGACCAAGAACTCGGTGAGCATCGAGCCGCCGATCACCGCGGTCACGATCCACGGGATGCCTTCGTCGTGATAGAGGCTCTCGACGCTGATCACGAGCGCGATCGCGAGCCCCGACATCGGCGTGACGAGCGCGCGCTGATCGACAAATGCCTTCGGCAGCTCGGCACCGACGACGGTCTTCGACGCGATCACGCCGGTCCACTTGCCGATCACGCGGCCCGCAACGAACAGCGGCACGAGTGCCCAGCCGCGCCAATCGGTGACGCTCCACAGCGCGCCCGCGATGATCAAGAACAGCAAGTGAACCGGCCGCTCGAGGTGATTGAGGATGCGGAAGATGCTGTCGCGCTGATCGTTCGGGAAGTTCGTGACGAGCACGCCGGCGATGAAGCAGATCACGATCGGCGACAGCTCGAGATAGCCGGCGAGCCCCGACGCGAACGCGATGCCGCCGAGCACGACCGCGAGGAACTCGGCGTTCGACACCGGCACGCGGATCATCGCGAAGATCAGCACGCCGATCGCGACGCCGAGGCCGAGCGACACGAACACCCACGCGGTATCGGGCAGCGACCACGTGCCGGCACCGGTCGACGATGTTCGAAAATATGCGGTGATGAACAACAGGCCGATCACGCCGACGAGCTCGTCGAGCTGACCGAGCAAGACGTCGACGCCGCGGCCCTCGTGCCAGGTGCGATTCGCGAAGCCGCGGAACTTGCGCGGCGCGGTCATCGCCGCGGCGGTGCCGAGCAAGATCATGTCGCGCCACGTCGAGGCGTCGGTGAGCGACATCCCGAACGACACCATCACGATGCCGCACGCGGCCGCCGTGATGCCGAACGGGCCGAGCGCTTCGACGAGGATCAGATACGCCGTGCCCTTCGGCACGCGATCGAGCACGCGAATATCGAGCTGCGCGCCGATGATGAAGCCGAGCCAGCCGAGCCCGAAATGGAGCACCGGCCTGAGTCGGTCGAGCACGCCGGCGTTCAAGATCCCGACCGACGGCAATGCGGCGATGACGCCGATCGCGACGAACGGAAAGCCCGCCGTGATCACGCCGCTGATCCCGAGCCGCTCCTGAAATCGCACGACGCGGCGATGGCCGCCGAGGTACGCGAGCACGAGCAGGACGACGAGGCCGCCGATGATCTTGACCGCGAACAACGTGTTGTCGGCGGTGCGCGTTTTCTCTTCGGGGGCCGGCGCGAACGGCGGCGGCGGCGCGACCACCGCCGAGCCGGCCGAGCCAGCGACGTCGGCCGAGCCAGACGAGCCGGCAGATCCGACGATGACCTCGGCGGGCGACGGCGGCGCCGCGGGTGATGGCGATGGCGCTTGCGCGTGTGCGACGGCACAGACGCAAACGACCGCGATGGTGACTACCCAGCGCGCCATGGCGATAGTGTCGCACGACTACGGCGAGCACGCGGGATCGGCGACGACGTTGCTCGGCGTCGGGACGCCGACCGGCACGACGGACGCGCCGGTCTGCGCCAGAGCGCTCGCGATCACGACGATGTCGTCGAGCCCGTCGTTGTTGAGATCGCCGGTCAGAATCTGATCGACGGTCGACGCGTTCGTCGGCGACAGCGCTTCGAGCGCTTGATCGTCGACTTGCCGCGCATACGCGACCTCGAACGCGGCACCTTTCGCGGTCGACAGGTCCCAGAACAGATCGGGCTCGTTGTCGGTGTCGAACTCGCCCGTCATGATGCGGTTCGGCATCGCGGCGGCGGGCATGCGCGAGCGCTCGATCACGCCGCTCGCGCTCGACGCGATCAGATCGAGCAGCACGACGCCGGTCGCATCGACCGACGGCACGATCATGTGCGGCTCGGTGCCGCCGACGAAGCCGACCGCCGCGCCGCGCACGAGTGCGTCGTCGATGCCCGCTGGCGCCGCGATGCACGCGCTCGGCCCGCACAAGAACAAGCCGACGTTGGTGACGGTCGTCGACGACGTCGTATCGAGCGTCACCGCCGAGATCGCCTGCACGAGGCTCGTGCCGCCGCTGGTCGAATCGACCTCGGTGATGCAACCCGCGTTGTCGAGGCTGCTCGTCAACGGGCCGAACGTGCCGCCGAGCGTGTTGCCGCTGTAGTCGGTGATGCGGATCGCGTCGACGCCGTGGAGCACGACCTTGCCCGGCGCCGCGTCGCACGCCGGCGCGACGATCGCGTCGTTGATGCAACCCGTGCACTTCGCGCCGGTATTGGTCGCCGCCGGCGCACCGAACAGCGCGGTGAGGTTGCCGTTGGTATCGACCGCGTAGATCGACAGATCGCCGCTGCCGGTCGGCACCGAGATCAGCGCGGCCGTGGTCGCCGGCGCCATCGCGTCGTCCATCGCGACGAGCGCGCCCGATCCGTTCGCGACCGTCATCGCGTACTCGGTCGCCGAGAACGTCGCGTCGAGGCAGACCACGCGCTGGGTCGCGCCCGCGTGGCGAATCGCGCACGGATGCGTCATCTTCGACGGCGGCGACGGCATCGTCTGCCCCGCGAAGACCGCGCTCGTCAGGTTCGTGAAGATCGGGAACGTCTCGGTCGCCCACGCGACGCGCATCTGCACGGCATAACCGCCGACCGTCGCCGGCGGCACGACGTGAACCTGCGCGACGCCGTTCGCCGTGCATGTCGGGCTCGTCGGTTCCCACACGCCGTCGGAGGTGGTCGTCGCGATCGTCGTCGAGGCCGGCGTGCTGCCGGCCGGGCCGTAGACCGTCCACGAGATCGCGCGGCCGTCGATCAAGCCACCGTTCGGATCGGTCGCGGTCACGGCGACCGAGCTCGAGTTCGCGGCGTTGTCGATCGCGACCGTTGCGGCGACAACCGTATCGATCGTGACTGTCTGGTTTCCGGACACCGTGCCGACTTGCAAGCAGCCGGCGCTGAGCAACGCGCCGGTGGTATCGAAGCCGCGCGCGACGATCACTTTGTTGTTCGTGCGCGAGATCCCGTCGAGGTTGCCGGTCGTCGCGCCGCCGACCTCGAGCGTCTCGTCGGCGGTCGTCAACGCTTCGAGCTGCGCCTGATCGAGCAACCCGAACTCGACGTCGGTGCACGCGAGCGTCGCCGATTCGTAGACCGTCACTTCCGTCGTCGCGACGGTCAAGTTGCTCGGATGCACGACCTCGACGGAAAGTGTCGGCGCGCTATTGCATGCCCAAACGAAGACGCTCGCGACCAGCGCCGCCATCATCCTCATCGATCGAATCGTAACACCCATCGTTTTTGCGTATCCTTCGTTGGTGACTTTCGATCGGCGGACGCTGATCCACACCGGGCTCGCGATGGCTGCCACGCGAAGCCGAACCGCGCCGCGTGCGTATCACTTGCAGGTGATAGGCCAGCAGACCCCGGCGGTCGCGCTCGGGGCACGCGCGGTCACCGTCGGTGCCGGCAGTGCGAACGATCTCGTGCTGGTGGATCCGCAAGTGTCGCGAAAGCACGCGGAGCTCGGCGTCACGCCCGACGGCATCCGCATCAAGGACCTCGGCTCGACGAACGGCACGTGGTACCAGGGCACGCGCGTCGGCGAGATCGTGGTCCCTCCAGGTGCCACCATCCAGTTCGGCAGCACGCCGGTGCGCATCGCCGTCGCCGATGCGCCGTCGCTCCCACCCAGCGATCGCGATCACTTCGGCGAGATGGCGGGGCAGAGTATCGCGATGCGCGAGCTGTTCGCCGTCCTCGAGATGGCGTCGCCGAGCGATGCGACCGTGCTGATCGAAGGCGAGTCCGGCACCGGCAAAGAGCTCGCCGCGCGCGCGATCCACGACGCGTCGACGCGCAAGGACGGCGCGTTCGTCGTCGTCGATTGCAGCGCGATCGCCGAGAGCCTGATCGATTCGCACTTGTTCGGCCACGTACGCGGCGCGTTCACCGGCGCCGATCGCGATCGCAAGGGCGCGTTCGTCGAGGCATCCGGCGGCACGTTGTTCCTCGACGAGATGGGCGAGCTGCCGCTCTCGGCCCAGGCGAAGCTCTTGCGCGTCCTCGAGGCACAGACCGTGCAGCCGGTCGGCGCCGATCGCCCGATCAAGGTCGATACGCGCGTGGTCGCCGCGACGCACCGCGATCTCGCACGCATGGTCGCCGCCAAAGAATTCCGCTTCGATCTGTTCTATCGGCTCGCCGTCGTGCACGTCGCGCTGCCGCCGCTGCGCGATCGGCTCGAGGATCTGTCTCATCTGATCGCGACGTTCTACACGCGCCGCAACGCGAGCGCCGGTCCGATCGACGGCGACAACCTCGACAAGCTCCGCCGCTACGCGTGGCCCGGCAATGTCCGAGAGCTGCGCAACGTGCTCGAGCGCGCGTGGGCGATGTCGGGGCCGAAGGCGCCGTTTCGCGAGCTCAAGCTGTGGCTCGATCCCACGAGCGCGCCGGTCGAGCCGGCGACGCAGGCGATCGACACGAGCATGCCGTTCAAAGAGGCCAAGGAGCGCTGGAACGATCACTTCGAGCGGCGCTACGTCTCGACGGTGTTCGCGAGCAATGCGAGCAACGTCACGCGCGCCGCCGAGCACGCCGGGCTATCGCGCCGGCACTTTCGCGAGCTGTTGTACAAGCACGGCATCGTCGAGCGACCGGCCGACGATTCGGACGGCGATTAGTGCCCGCTCGCTTCGGCAACTACGAAATTCTGTTCGAGCTCAAGTCCGGCGGCATGGGCGCGGTGTTGCTCGGCCGCCGCCGCGGTCCGGGCACGTTCGAGCAGCTCGTCGCGATCAAGACGATCCGGCCCGAGTTCGCGCAAGCCGCGCACGTGCGCGCGATGTTCCTCGACGAAGCCGCGATCCTCGCGCGCTTGAACCATCCCGGCATCGCGACCGTGCACGACTTCGGCGAAGACGGCGGCACGCTCTATATGGTGATGGAGTACGTCGCGGGCATCGCGCTGCGCGACGTCCACGTGCCGCCGATCGTCGCCGCGCGCGCGATCGCCGAAGCCGCGCGTGGCCTGCACGCCGCGCACGAGGCGCGCGATCCGTCCGGTCACTTGCTCGGCCTCGTTCACCGCGACATCTCGCCCGACAACTTGATGTTCGGCTACGACGGCCACGTCAAGGTCATCGATTTCGGCATCGCGCTGGTCAAGAACCGCCAGGCGCCGGTCACCGAGTTCGGCACGATCAAGGGCAAGCCTCCTTATATGTCGCCCGAGCAGGTCAAGAACGAGCCGATGGACCGCAGGAGCGACGTGTTCTCGCTCGGCGTCGTCGCGTGGGAGCTCGTGACCGGCCAGAGCTTGTTCGAAGGCGACTCGATCTACGCGATCGCGATCGCGGTCGAGCAGCAGGAGATCATCCCGCCGTCGCGCGTGCTCGGCATCACGCTGCCGACCGGGCTCGATGCCGCGATCATGGGCGCGCTATCGCGCGATCTCGAGACGCGCACGAAGACCGCCGCGGAATTCGCCGAAGCGCTCGACGGTGTCGTCCAAGCCAGCGGCGGCGAATCGCTCGCGGCCTGGGCCGAGCGCGAGCTCGCCGACAAGCGCGCCGAGCATCGCGTGTGGTTGGCCGGCGTGGTCAGCGGCGGCTCGCAGCTGCCACGTGCTCGCGGTCGCGAGAGCGGCATGCAGACCGAGGTCGGGCCCGCGCCGCAGAAAGTCGTGTCGCCGATCACGGATGCGCTACCGGCTCCCGCGCCCGGCGAACGCGTCGATCCGATCGCGCCGACGTCGATCGGTCCCGATACCGCGCCGGCTCGCCGCCGTTCGCTCGCGCCACTCGTCGTCGTGTTGCTCGCGCTGCTCGTGACGGCGATCGCGATCTATCTCGCCGTCGCCGGTAAGCCGAGCGCACGCGCACGCGACGCCGGCGTGATCGCCGTCGTGGCCGATGCGCCCATTCCGAGAATTCCGGTGGAACCTGCAGATGCCGCGGTCGATGCCGCAGTGGTGGTCGAGATACCTGCCGATGCGCCGGTAAGCCATCGCACGCCGCATCATCACGATGCCGGCGTCGTGGTCGCGACCGTGCCGCTCGATGCCGCGCCGGTCGGCACGGGGTTCGTCTCGGCAAAATCGAAAGGAGCCGTGTACTCGGCGATCTCGATCGACGGCGGCATTCCGATCCCACCGCCGGTCAATCAGCACAAGCTCGCGGCGGGTCATCACGTGATCCGCTTCATCGATCCCGAGCACAGCACCGTGCTCGACACGCAAGCGTTCGATCTCGCCGACGGTCAGCAGCTGACGATCACGCAGCGCTGATCACATCGGCACCTCGAGGTACCGCGCGCGCACCGTGCACCGGTATGGGCTCCTCCCGACAACCACGCGCATCGCCCGATTGCGCCGACGTTGGCGCTGGCGCGCGCGTTGCTGAAGCAATCGGCAAGGAGAATATCGATGCGCAAGTTGCTCTTTGCTGCTTTGTTCGCTTCCGCCGCGTGCACCACGAACGCCGGCTCGTCCTCGTCGACCGACGATCCGGCGACCGTGCAAACCGATCTCGCGATGACCAACGGTGGCGAGACCACCGCCGACGAGGCACCCGAGTTCGGCGAAGAAGCCGAGTTCGACGCCGCCAACATCGAGCCCGACGCCGCGTACGCAGACGCGCTCGCGAGCGATCCGGGGATCGCGTCGATCGCGTCGTCCGCGACGCTCGACGCGCACCGCGTGATGATCGTGTGGGGCAAGCTCCCCGCCGATCCGGGCACGGGAGACACGCGCGATTGGAGCGGCTCGATCGCCGTCAATGAAGGCGGGCTGATCGTCGGCCGCACCGTCAACTTCGAAGCGGCGACCGATCATCTGCTGCCGCGTTCGAACATCCAGACCGTGCTGTTCGATTCGATCACCGGCCCGTACGTCGACGGCCTCGTGCTACGCGTGCTCGAGCCGAGCACTGCGATGACGACGCCCGTCACGCTGACGTACACGTCGGCCGCAGCGTCGTCGTCGGCGGCGCCGATCACGTACTCGTTCGATCTCGCGGCGCTCGAGCAAGGCCCGGTGAAGATCGACGCCGGCAACGGCTACGTGATGGTCGCCGTCGAGCTCGGCGAGAAGTCGTGCAACCAAGGCTTCATGCGCGGTCGCTTCCATCAGTTGCTGCCGAACCTGGGCGAGTACCGCGGCATCGTCACCGATCAAGACGGCATGCCGGTCGGTCACGTCCGCGGGATCTACGGCCAGCTGCCGAGCGGCGACGTGATCTTCGGTAAGTTCATCGATCACGAAGGTCACTTCGTCGGCATCATCAATGGCACGTACGGCAACGGCGACATCACCGCGAAGTGGATCGACAAAGCGGGCGATCGCGGCGCGATCCTCGGCAAGTACTTCGAGTCGACCGCGGTCGACGGCGGCGGCTTCTTCACGCGCTATGTCGAAGCCGGCTGCGCGTCGGCGGCGGGCAGCGGCAACTAAAAGTTACGTAGCTTGCGATAACGGCCGCTCCGAACGTCGGGGCGGCCGTTTAGTTTTCGAGCCGATCGATCGTGCGACTCGTACGATCGACGTGAAACTTGCCCTTGCCGTCGCGCGCGACGGTGCCGATCGCGATCTCGGGATCGTGCGTGAAGAACAGCCGGCCG
>DASXEF010000982.1:0-4299 GCA_036490255.1 Kofleriaceae bacterium | reverse complement strand
GATCCGCTCGACGGGCCGCGCTACATCTGGTGGAACTTCGTGTCGTCGTCGCAGGAGCGCATCCGCGAGATGGCCGAAGTCTGGCGCGCCGGCACGTGGGCGAAAGTTCCAGGCGACGACGTCGAGTTCACGCCGGCGCCCGACGGGCCGCGATTCGATCATCCATGACACGAGTCCGCGCGATCGTGACCGGCCGCGTGCAAGGCGTGTCGTTTCGCGCGACGACGTGCGGTGAAGCGCGCCGGCTCGGCGTCGTCGGTTGGGTGCGCAACCTGCCGGATGGCAGCGTCGAGCTCGAAGCCGAAGGCGACGCTGCGAGCGTCGCCGATCTGCTCGCGTGGTGCGAGCACGGGCCGGTTGGCGCGCGCGTCGCGAACGTCTCGACGACCGAGACCGCCGTGCGCGGCGAGACGTCGTTCACGATCCGCTGATCGCGGCGACGAGCGTCTCAAGGAGCGCGTCGGGCGGATCTGGCTCGGGCAAGTTGCCGTAGATCGCGGCGATGTCGCGCATCGGCACGTCTTCGTTGCCGAGCCCGGTGCCATAGCGGCCGTACGGCTCGGGCTTGCGCAGCGAGACTTCGCGGCGCTCCGGCCCCATCGGGCCGACCGACGACGTCTTCGGCCGGATGAAGCCTTTCGCGAGCGCGGTGCCGACGCGCGCCGGGCAACGGCACGGGTTCATCGGGTTGACATGCTCGCAGCGCGGCGCCAGGTAGTCGCCGACTTTTTTGCGCGCGCGAGACAGCCGAACTTTGTACGCGCTCTCGGTGATGCCGAGGCTCTGCGCCGCTTGATCGTCGGGCAGCTTGATCACGTGGCAGACCACGAACGCCGCGCGCTCGCCCGGCGGCAAGCAGTTGACGACCGCCGTCATGCAGCCTTGCTTGAGCTCCCACAACAGGAAGTCGCGCTGCGGATCGCTGAGCGATCGCACCACATCCGTGCGCGTCGCCTCGCTGCGCAACGTCTCGTCGAGCGTGTCGAAGTTGATCTCGGGCTGACGCGGTAGGCGGTCTTCGAGCACGCTGTTGGCAAGCCCGAGCAACCACGCGAGCACGAGGGCATCGTCGGTGGGACGCGTCGCGAGCTTTTCTGCGGCGACCGCGAAGATGTCGACCAGATAGCGCTCCGCCCGGTCGCGATCGAGCGTTAGCCGGAACACGAAGTTATAGAGCGGCCGCCAGTGCGGCTCGACGAGCCCCCTGGCTTGGTCGCGATCCAACTTCCCCGGCATTGGACTTAGGGATGGTACACCACGTGCTACCGTCGCGCTGACATGCGGCGGATCCTCGGCGCGATCAGCGTGTGTGTCGGGCTCGTGGTCGCGATCGCAGTCGGAATCAGCTGTTTCGCGACCCCGGAGCCCAACTGTGGCTTCGTGTGCGGCAGCGGCGGCGCCTGCCCCGATGACTACACGTGCGCTAGTGACTCGGTTTGCCATCGCCTGGGCTCCCCACCGAGCACCGTGTGCACAGGTGATGGCGGTCTAGCGGACGCCGCGATCCTGTCGCCGAACGTCACCGGCACGATGCCGATGAACGGCGCGACCGGCGTCTCGCGCACAGGGCCGATCAGCGCGACGTTCGATCAGGCGATCGTCGATTCGACCGTGGGCATGCAGTCGTTCATCGTCGAGGATGCGAATGACGTCTCGCAGCTCGGCACGTTCGTGTTCGACGACAGCACGATGACCGTGACGTTCCAGCCGACGATGTTGCCGCCCGGCGCCGTCATCACCGTGATGGTCACCGGCAACATCACGAGCTCGCAGGGCGCGCCGGTCAATCCGCTGACGTTCTCGTTCACGACGATCGACGACGAGCCGCCGACGCTCGTCAGCTCGAACCCGTTCGACGGCGCCACGGCCGTCGCCGACACCTCGCTGATCACGATCACGTTCAGCGAGCCGGTGACCGGCGTCGATACGACGAGCTTCTCGCCCGCGAGCACGATGGGCGCGATCGCCGGCACGATCAGCGGCAGCGGTGCGACGTATCAATTCACGCCGACGGCGGGGCTGCCTGCCGCATCGGCGATCACGGTGACGCTGTCGGGCGCGATCCAAGATCTCGCCGGCAACCCGCTGCAGCCGGTGTCGTTCGGCTTCACGACGCTGTGAAGCTGGTCAGCTCGCGCGTGATCTCGGCGACGAGATCCGCCTTCTCGCGATACGGCATGAACGCGCTCTTGAAGCCCGAGATGACGATGTCCTTGATGGTGTCGAGTGACCAGCCGAAGTGGCGGTGACACAGGTGGAGCTCTTTGGTCACCGTGGTGTCTGACATCAAGCGATTGTCGGTGTTGATCGTGATGCGCAGGCCGTAGTCGACGTAGAAGTCGACCGGGTGCGCTGCCCACGACGATGCCGCGCGCGTCTGCACGTTCGACGACGGGCAAACTTCGAGCGGGATCCGGTGATCGTTGACGAAGTTGAGCAGATCGCCGCTCTCGACGAGCCGCGTGCCGTGGCCGATGCGATGCGCGCCGCACTTGTGGATCGCCTGGTGAACCGAATCGGGGCCGAACGATTCGCCGGCGTGCGCGGTGCAGTTGATGTTGTTGTCGATGACGAGCTGGAACGCGGCGCGATGCACTTTGGCCGGGTTGTTGATCTCGCTGCCGGCGAGATCGAACGCGACCACGCCGCGATTCTTGAACGCGACGCACAGCTCGGCGATGCGCAGCGATTGGTCCTGCGGCTGCGAGCGAATCGCGCACAGGATCACGCCGTAGCGAATGCCGAGCTCGCGCTTCGCGGTGCGCAGGCCGCGCAGCACGGCTTCGACGACTTGCGCCGGCCTCAAACCGTCACGCACGTGCAACAGCGGGCAATAGCGCACTTCGAGATAGCGCACGTTTTCGCGATGCGCGTCTTCGGCGAGCTCGTAGGCGATGCGCTCGAGCGCGTCTTCGCGCTGCATCACGGACAGCGTGATGTCGAACGCGCGCAGGTAATCGTCGAGCGAGGCGACGTGCTCGCCGGCGTACAGCATGTCGAACAAGCCGGCGCGATCGAACGTGGGCAGCTTGACGTCCTGCTGGCGCGCGAGATCGAGCACGGTGTCGAGGCGCAACGAGCCGTCGAGGTGGCAGTGCAGATCGGTCTTCGGCAGCCGCTTGATCAGATCGAGCGAGAGCGATTCGCTCATGGCGGAGGCGAAACCTTCTCGATCTCGGCGCGCAGGATCGCGACCTCGCGCGTCATGTCGGTGAGCTTGCGCTGCAGCTCGACGAATTTCGAGTAGTAGTGAATCAGCACGAACGACATCGAGACCACCGATAGATACAGCACCAAGTCGGTGCCGCGGCCGACGCCGACGAGCTCGGCCGCGCGTTGCGTGACATCGGGAAACACGACGGCGACCGCCGCGACCGCGAGCAGCGCGAACACGGTCATGATGTGCAGCGGCAGCCGATTGCGCCTGAGAAAGACGAACCAGCCGATCGCGGCAAGGCCGAACAGCAGTAGGACGCGGATGATCATGTGTGAAAGAAGTAATCGAACAGAATGCGCACTGCCTGCATGCCGCCCTGGCCCTTCGACATCGAGTGCTCGGTGTAGCGCACTGTCACCGGAACCTCGACGACGCGCAACCCGCTCGTCTTGATCTTGCGCAGTAGCTCCGACGCGTGCGCCATCCGATCTTTCGTGATGCGCAGCGCGGGCGCCGCTTCGGCGCGAAACGCGCGCAAGCCGCAGTGTGCGTCGCTGAGCTTCATGCCCGAAAGCCCGTTCGAAACCAGCGTCGCGGTGCGAAGCAACGCGCGCCGCGAGCTCGACGCGCCTTCGATCACTTTGCCCAAAAAGCGCGAGCCGAGCGCGATGTCGGCGCCGGCCAGCGCTTCGATCAGCGCTGGGATGTCCTCGACGCGATGCTGGCCATCGGCGTCGAACGTGACGAGATACTTTGCGCCGCGGCGCAGCGCGTAGTCGATGCCCGTCTGCAGCGCCGCGCCTTGGCCGAGGTTGATGCCGTGGCGAACGACGTCGGCGCCGGGCACGCGCGCTTGCTCGGCGGTGTCGTCGCGCGAGCCGTCGTCGACCACGACAACGGGCCAGCCTACGGCGACCACGGCCCCGACGACCTCGCGGATGACCTTGGCCTCGTTGTAGGCCGCGACGACCACCCACGTATCCGCCTGACCCGATGCCACGGTCCTTTTAATCACGCGCGCGCGACGACGGCAAGTGTCAGGTTAGTTCTGATGCAGCTCGACCTCTGCGAACTGCATCACGTAGTCGCCATTTGCATCTGGTGCAAGTGCGGTCGCGTCGATGCGGACCTTGTTCGTTGTA
>DASXEF010001013.1:0-2722 GCA_036490255.1 Kofleriaceae bacterium | reverse complement strand
AACCGACGACATTCGTATCTGCAAAGCACGTCGCATCGCCGCCGGTCGCGAGGCACGCGCGCAGCGTGTCGTCCCAGCCGTCCTTCGCGCACGCCCGCACCATCGCCGTGCGCGAGCCCGCGATCGCCTTCTTCCGATCGGCCGGCGACAGCCGATCGAGCGACTTCGCGTCCTGCCACTTCGCATCGGCGTAGTACGCGGCGCTGACTCTCGTGCACGCGATCGCCTTGGGCGTGTGCTTCGCGCTCGCGATCGCATCCGCGTGCGCCGCGATCGTCGCCACGCCGGCTGCAAGGTCTTGCGCGCACGCGAGCATCGCGTCGCGATCCGGCGCCGCGGAGATGCATTGCCGCGTCGTTTGCGACCATCCGGCCATGCAGCCCGCTTGCGCGAGCCGCCTGCGCGCCGCGATCGCCCAGTCGCGCTCGGTCGTCACGTCGTCGGAGAGCTTGTCGATCGCGGCGACGACCTGATCGCACGACACCGGCGGCGGCTCGGGGTCGAGGTCCGACGACGCTTCGTACTTCGCCGCCCACTCCGCGAGCGCGATCTGATAGCTCGCGACGATCTGCGGCGAGAGATGCTTGCCGAGGCAGTCGAACGGGACTCGGCTCGCGCCGATGCAATCGAGCGCCACCGCCGGCCAGTGATCGTCGGTGCACGCGCGCGCGATCGCGAGCTCGCGATCGTGCGGCGCTTCGGGCGATTGCGCTTCGACGACACCGCGCAAGATCACGCCGGCATCGGCGCAGCTCGTCTTCGCGATCGCATGCGGCGGCGCCGTCGGTGCAACCGTCGTCGGCGCCGGCGAGCTGCCGCACGCAGCGACGACGATCACCAGAGCGGCGCGCATGCGCCGATCATCTCACGCCGGCGCGAACGCTTCGAGCGGGATGTCGAGCACGGCGCGATCCTCGCGCGCGATCAGCTGCGCTTTCGCCGCGACGCCGGGCAGCACGTTGTTCGCGAAGTATTGCGCCGCGTACTTCTTGCCCGCGTAGAACGCGCGATCCGCATCCGACGGATTCTTCGCGGCCGCCGCTTCGGCGATCACCGCCTGCTCGAGCAACAACCAGCCGATCGTCAGCTCGCTCATCATCTCGAGGAAGCGATTCGCGACAGTCGGCACCATCTCGAGCTTGCCGCCGCCGAACCACATCATGAACTTCGCGCCGGTCGCGGTCATCGCTTCCATCGCCTGCGCGAGCACCGCGATCTCGGTCTTGAGCGATGCGTGGTCCTTGTTCGCAGCGACGAACGTGCCGATGTCTTTCGTGAACGCTTGCACGTTCGCGCCGCCGCGCTGCATCAGCTTGCGGCCGACGAGATCCATCGCCTGGATGTGATTCGTGCCCTCGTAGATCGAGAAGATCTTCGAGTCGCGGCAGTACTGCTCGACCGGCCAGTCGCGCAAGAAGCCGGCGCCGCCATACACCTGGATCGCGGTCGCACAGATCTGGAACGCCTGATCGCTGCCGTAGGCCTTGAGCAGCGGGACGAGCAGATCGACCTGGCCTTGGTGATATTCGGCGGCCGTGGCGTCGCCACCCGTTTTCGTGATCGCGTTGTGACGATCGATGTGCATCGTCAGCTTCACGGTGAGCGCGCGCAGGCCCTCGACCTTGCTCTTCATGTCGAGCAGCATGCGGCGCACGTCGGGGTGATCGACGATCGGCACGCGCGGCGCGGTCGCGTCCTTCCAGTGCTTGATCGAGCTGCCCTGCTTGCGCTCCTTCGCGTAGTCGAGCGCGTTCAGGTACGCCGACGACGCCAGCGATAGCCCCTGAATGCCGACGCCGATGCGCGCGAAGTTCATCAGGTGGAACATCTGGGACATGCCCTTTTGCTCCGTGGTGCCGACGAGCTCGCCGATGCAGTTGCCGTTGTCGCCGAACGCGAGCTGCGCCGTCGCCGACGCCTTGATGCCCATCTTGTGCTCGATGCCCGCCGTCGCGACGTCGTTCGACGTGCCGGCGTTCGGCATACTCTCCGGCCGCAGCTTCGGCACGATGAACAGCGACAACCCCTTCGTGCCGGCCGGCGCGTCAGGCGTGCGCGCGAGGACCATGTGCACGATGTTCTGCGTCATGTCCTGATCGCCGCCGGAGATGAAGATCTTCGTGCCCTTGATGTCGTAGTTGCCGTCGGGTCGCTTCGTCGCGATCGTCGCGGCCGAGCCGACATCGCTGCCGGCCTGGGCTTCCGTCAAGCACATCGTTCCGGCCCACGTGCCGTCGAACATCTTCGGCACGTAGCGATCGATCTGCTCTTTCGTGCCGAACGCGATGATGACGTCGGCCGCGCCCTGCGTGAGCGCCGGATACATGTTGAACGACGTGCACGACCCGCACATGAACTCTTCGACGAGCATCGCGAGCGTGAACGGACCGGCTTGGCCGCCGTGCTGCTCTTCGATCGCGAGCGTGCGCCAGCCGGCTGCGAACAACGCCTTCCACGCCTCTTTGAAGCCGGGCGGAACGTGAACCTGGCCGTTTTCGAGCGTGCAGCCTTTTTCATCACCGCTCGTGTTGATCGGGCCGAGATACTTTTGCACCCAGCCGTACGCCTCTTCGAACACGGCGAGCACTTCGTCTTTACCCCAGTTCGCGTACGGCGCTTTGCCGAGCAAATCGTCGAGGTGGAACTGCTCGAACACCAAGAACGCGAGGTCGCGGAGGTTGGCCTTGTAGTAGTTCTGCTGCGCCATGTCGGGCTCCTAAAA
>DASXEF010000913.1:0-2516 GCA_036490255.1 Kofleriaceae bacterium | reverse complement strand
CAGAGACGGTTCACGGTGACGCCGGAGATGTGCATCGGAAAGCCCGCGAGCAGCGCACCCATGCGAGCGACGTTGCGGTTGTCCTCGCCGGCTTGGTTCGCGCAGCCAGCGAGCACGTCGTCGATGCGATCGGCTGGAATCTTGGTCTTTTCGACCAGCGCTTTGATCACGGCCGCGAGCAAGTCGTCGGCTCGCACGGTGGCCAAACCGCCGCCGTAGCGGCCGAACGGAGAGCGAATGCCATCGACGATGTACGCGGCGCGGGTCACCCGCGCACCATAGCCGAAAACTGGCGCCATGCCGCGCAGGCTCATTACGGTCAAAGCCATGAACGTCCAAGCCCTCGCCGAACGAGACGTTACCTGGCTCGCGATCCGTCAACCCGCGGTCGTGCGGCTGCTCGAGCACGAGCTCTCGGCGCCGAACAGCGACGCATTCGCTGCCGGCCTCGAGCTCGCGTGCCGCGTGCTCGGCCCGGGCGAGCTCGGCAAGGCCACGCTCGGCGACCTGCGGATCGAGCACGGCGCGCTCGCGCAGGGCTTGGCGGCGGTGCGCGCCGGCCGGTGCGACCGCGCGATGGTGCGGTCGTTGCGCGATCAGATCGACGAGCTGCCGATCGCGCTCGAGCCGAAAGAAGAAGACGCGGTCGCGACCGTGATCGCCGCCGTGATCTGGGCCGTGCTCGATTCGAGCATCGCAGCTCTCGACGATCAGCTCGTCGCGTAAGCCGCTTTCGCCGCCGCGAGCGCGGTCGCGAAATCATCCGCCGGCGGACATTCGACGACGAGCTCGCCGCCATCGGGGTGCGCGACGCGCAGCGAGATCTTGCACAGCGCCAGCCGGTGCATGCCGAACTGGTCGCGCCAGATCCGGTTGTGCTCGCCCTTGCCGTAACGCACGTCGCCGATGATCGGACACGACACGTGCTTCAGATGGCGTCGGATCTGATGGAGCCGGCCGGTTTGCGGCCGCGCCTCGACCAGCGCGTACCGGCCGAGCAGGTCGCGGCGCCAGATCTCGGTCACCGCCGGCACGCGCGCTTCGCCCGGCGCTTTCGGGATCGCGTGATCGATCACCTGATGCTCCGACGGATGACCGCGCGTGATCGCGAGATAGCGCTTGTCGGCGTCGGGCCACGCGGTCGAGAACGCGGCGGCGGCTTCCTTGTCGAGCGCGAACAGCACGATGCCCGACGCCGCGCGATCGAGCCGGTGCACGGGATAGACGTACGCGTTCACCGCATCGCGCACCTGCTGGAGCAGCGGGTCGTCGCCTTCGTCGTGCGCCCAGCCGCGATGCGTCGCGATGCCGGCCGGCTTGGCCACGGCCACGCAGCGCGCGTCGCGGTGCAGGATCTCCACGACCGCGGACTCTACTCGCTTGACAACCGGAACGATGGTTCCGATTATAACCGGAATGATGCCTCCGGTTATGGTGTTTCACGCCATGCACGAGCTCGTGCGCGCCTACGACATCGCCGTCGTCGACTGTTATGCGCCCGGCGGTGTGATCGAGATGCCGTTCGCGCCGCCGCCGTTGCCCAAGCGCATGGTCGGCCGCGACGCGATCCGCGCGATGCTCGCGCCGCGCTATCTGCAACGCCGCGCGATGGGGCTGAAGCTGGGTGACTACCAGAACCTCGTCGTCCACGAGACGCACGATCCGGCGGTGATCGTGGCCGAGTTCGACGTCGAGTCGCAGGTCTCGGCGACGAAGTCACAACACCTCGCATTCGCTCAGGTTTATCGCGTCGTCGATGGGCTGATCGAGCTGCAGCGCGACTACTTCGATTCCTACGCGATGGTCGAACGCCTGCGCATGAGCCCGCCGCGGCTGCCCGATTGGCTCGCGAACGGCATCGCCGCGCTGCGCGCCGGCGATATCGGCGCGTGGATCGCGCTCTACGCCGACGACGCCGTTCACGAGTTTCCGTTCGCGACCGGCGATCGGCCGAGTCGTCTCGACGGCAAAGCCGCGATCGCCGCGTACATGCAAGATCTGCCGAAGCGCGTCCGGATCGATGCATTCGAAGATGTGCGCGTCCGAGAGTCCGGCGACGAGCTGATCGTCGAGGCAGTCGGCAAGGGCACGCGCTTCGACGACACGCCGTTTCACGTCCAGTACGTGTGGTTCATTACCCACGTCGACGGCCGGATCACGCGGTTTCGCGACTACATGAACCGGATCGCGTAAGTTACGCGCGTGCCGAAACGCGAGCTCCGCGCCGATGCGAAGCGCAATCGCGAACGCGTGCTCGCGATCGCGCAACAGGTGTTCGCGGCCGAAGGGCTCGCCGTGCCGATCGACGAGATCGCGAAACGCGCGGGTGTCGGCATCGGCACCGTGTATCGCCACTTCCCGACGAAAGAGGCGCTGTTCGCGGCGATCGTCCACGACCGCATGGAGCGCCTGATCGAATACGCGACCAGCCTCGGCAATGCCGCGAAGCCGGGTGACGCGTTGTTCGCCGTGCTCGATCGACTGATCGAGGACGGCGGCCACAAGAAAGATCTCGT
>DASXEF010000905.1:0-12383 GCA_036490255.1 Kofleriaceae bacterium | reverse complement strand
CGAGCCGGAGCTCGGCGGGCACGATCACGAGCATGCCGCCGGTCGTGCACGCCGGGAACAACTCCGAGATCGACGTGTCGAAGCTCGGCCCGGCGTACTTCGACAGCGCTTCGCCGGGCTCGATCGCGTTGTACGCGTTGTACCAGGCGGTGAAGTTGAGCAGGCTGCCGTGCTCGATCACGACGCCCTTCGGTTTCCCCGTCGAGCCCGACGTGTAGATCACGTAGGCGGCGTGGGCGCGGCGAACGTCGACGATCGGCGCCGCGTCGCGCGTGCCGGCGGTCGCGATGTCGAGGCGCGGCCCGGCGAAGTCGAGCTCGTTCGCGTTGCTGCCGCGATGGAGCAGCACGCGCGCGCCGCTATCGGCGAGGATCGCGAGCTTGCGGCCGATCGGATACGCGATATCGATTGGCAAGAACGCGGCGCCGGACTTGAGCACGCCGAGCACGGCCGGCAGCTGCTCGGCGCACGGATTCATGATGATCGGCACGAGCTCGTCGGTCGCGACGCCGCGCTCGAGCAGCCAGCTCGCGATCGCGTTCGCGCGACGATCGACTTCGCGATAGCTCCACACCTGATTGCCGAGCACGACGCACGGCGCGTCGGGCGTCGCGCGCACCCAGTCGTCGAACAGCGCGAGCACGGTCTCGACCGGCGGCAACGCGTGCTCGGTCGCGTTGAGCTCGATCAAGAGATGATCGCGCTCGCCGGACGTCAGCAGCTCGAGTGCTGCGAGCGGTTGCGCCGGGTTCGCGATGACGCTGCGCAGCAGTGTCGCGAAGTGACCGATCAGCCGTTGCGCGGTCGCGGCTTCGAACAGCTCGCTCGCGAACTCGAGCGTGAGCTCGAGGCCATCGCCGGATTCGGTCGCGGTGAGCATCAGATCCGCTTTCGCGGTGTGATGCTCGAAGTCGAGCGGCCGCAACTTGACGCGATCAGCGTCGACGACGTCGTCCTCGCGCGTCTGATACGCGAACATCACCTCGAACAGCGGCGTGCGACCGCGCGAGCCGAGCTCGTCGATCAACGACTCGAGCTCGTACTCCTGGCTCGCGAGCACTTCGAGTGACGTCGCGCGCGTCCCGCGCAAGAAGTCATCGAACGAGCCCGCGTGCGGGATCTGCGCGCGCCATGGCACGGTATTGACGAACATGCCGACGAGCTCTTGAACGTCGGGATGCACGCGACCCGAAACCGGCACGCCGACGACGATGTCGTCGCTACGGCCGATGCGCGACAGGAACACGAACCACGCGGCGAGCACGGTCGCGAACGGCGTCGACGCGCGATCGCGTGCGAGCCCGCCGAGCGCGTCGAGCTCGGCTTTCGATAACCGCGAGCTCGCGAGGCCGCCGTCGTGGCTGCGCAGCGCCGGCGGGCGAAAATCGTACGGCAGATCGAGCGGCGGCGGCACCGTCGCGAATTGCTCGAGCCAGAACGCGCGTTGCGACGCGAGCCCGGCCGTGTGCTCGGCGGTCGTCTGCCACAACGCGACGTCGCCGACGTGAATGCGCGGCGGCTCGAGCGCGACGCCTTTAAAGTAGAGCGCGACCTCGGCGAGGATCGTCGCCATCGACGTGCCGTCGGCGATGATGTGATGGATATCGAGCACGACGAGCTCGTCGCCGGTGCTGCGGCGTACGTGCCACACGCGCCACAGCGGCGCGATCGCGAGATCGAACGGCTGGACGAAGCGATCCATGAGCTCGTCGATCGGTGCGTCGCTGTCGACGACCTGCAGCGCGAACAGCACGCTCGGGTGAATGCGTGCGATCGGCTCGCCTTTGACGACGTGGAAGCTCGTGCGCAGGCTCGCATGACGCGCGATCAACGCGCGCACGACCTGCTCGAGTCGCTCGGGCGTGACGTGCCCTTCGACGGCAAACAGCGTCGGAATGTTGTACGAGGTGCTGCGCGGCGACGCCTGCGCGATCGCGAACATGCGGCGTTGCACCGCGGTCAGCGGGTAATCGCCGCGCTCGCTCGCTTTCGGGATCGGCACGATCGCCGAGCGCTCGTGCTCTTCGATCAGCGCCGCCAGATCGCGCACCGTCGGTCGCGCGAACACCTCGGCGGCGGTTAGCCGGACGCTGAACGTTTCTTGAATCCGCGCGATCATCATCATGATCAGCAGCGAGTGACCGCCGAGCTCGAAGAAGCTGCGCGTGACCGGGATCTGATACGGCGCGAGCTTCAAGATCGCGGCCCAGATCTCGACCAGCGTTTCTTCGGCGAGCGTCGCGGGCAGATCGGCCGCGCTCGCGTGCTCGAACACGGGCTCGGGCAGCCGCTTGCGATCGATCTTGCCCGACGTCGTCACCGGGAACGCGTCCATCGCGACGATCGAATCCGGCACCATGTACGCCGGCAACTGGCGCGCCAGGAACGTGCGCAGGTCGACCGGCCGTTTCAGCACGACGTACGCGCACAAGCGTTTGTCGTCACCGTTCGCGACGACGATCACCGCGGCTTCGGCGACGTCGGCGTGGCGCAGCAGCGCCGCTTCGATCTCGCCGAGCTCGATGCGGAAGCCGCGGATCTTGATCTGATTGTCGGCGCGGCCCAGGAAGTCGAGCGTGCCGTCGGCGGACCAGCGCGCGCGATCGCCGGTGTGATAGAGCCGCTCGCCGTCGCCGAACGGGCTCGCGATGAAGCGCTGGCGCGTGCGATCCGGATCGTTCAAGTAGCCGCGCGACACGCCGGGGCCGCCGATGAACATCTCGCCGGGCACGCCGATCGGCGCCAAGTTGCCGGTCCAATCGAGGATGAAGATCTTCGTGTTCGCGAGCGGCTTGCCGATCGGCACGCGCGGCCGCTTGAAGTCGTCGGGCGTGATGCGATGCGCGACCGAGATCACGGTCGTCTCGGTCGGGCCGTACGCGTTGTAGAGCGGCTGCAGCTGCGCCCAGCGCGTCGCGACCGGCAGCGGGCAGATGTCGCCCGCGGCGATCACGCGGCGCAAGCCGAGCGGCTGCTTCGGCGTGAACCCGGATAAGAACAGCGGTACCGCGTGCAGGTGCGTGACGCCGTGGTCGCGCACGAACGCTTCGAACGCGTCGTGATCGAGCAACACGTCCTTCGTCGGCACGACCACGCACGCACCGGCCGAGAGCGCGGAACCGATCTGCTCGATCGACGCGTCGAACGTGTACGACGCGAACAACAGCACGCGGTCGTCGGCGCGCACGTCGAGCTGCTTCGCCCACGTCTCGATGTAGTAGACGGCGTTGCGATGCTCGATCACGACGCCCTTCGGTTTCCCCGTCGAGCCCGACGTGTAGATCACGTACGCGACGTGCTCGGGCTTCGCGCGCGAGCTGCGGTCGCGAGGCGTCGCTGTCCAGTCGATGTCGCGCCAGTGCAGCGCCTCGGCGAGCCCGAAGTCGGTGCCGTCGGCGACGAGCAGGCGCGCGCGGCTATCGGCGATGATGCCGGCGACGCGATCGACCGGCGCGCCATGCCCTTCCGGCTCGATCGGCAGATAGCCGGCACCGGCTTTCATCACGCCGAAGATCGCGACGAGCATGTCGCGCGACCGCGGCACCGCGAGCGCGACGACGTCGTCGGGTTGTACGCCGCGCGCGACGAGCCTCTCGGCGAGCAAGGACGCGCGGCGATCGAGCTCGGCGTAGCTGTACGCGCCGTGCGCGTCGAGCACCGCGATCGCATCGGGCCGATCGCGCACGTGGCGCGCGAGCACGTCGACGAGCGTGGCCGGCGCGATGGCCGGCGCGTTCGGGTTGAAATCTTCGAGCAGTGTTTCGCGCTCCCACGGCTGCAACATGCCGAAGTCGCGTACGCGCGCCATCGGATCGTGAGCGGCTTGCTCGAGCACGCCGCGCAGGTAGCCGAGAAACTTCTCGGCGGTCGCCTGGCGAAACAGCTGCGTCGCGAAGATGAGGTTGACGTGCAGCCCCTTCGACGTCTGCTGCACGGTCAGCTCGAGATCGAACTTGCTCTCGACGTGCGCGGCCGGCAGCTCGGTGAGGCCGAGCGGCGACGCCATTTCCTCGGCGAGCTCGGCGTCCTGCCACGCGAACAGCACGTCGAACAGCGGATTGCGCGCGGGATCGCGGCTGACGTTCAAGTCGGTGACGAGATCGCTGAGGTGATAGCTCTGGCGCTCGAACGCCTCGTTGGCTTCGCGGCCGACGCGCGCGCACAGCGTCGCGAACGCCTCGTCGGCGGTGAGCTTCATGCGCAGCGGCACGGTGTTGACGAACATGCCGACCAGCTGCTCCATGCCGCGATGCTGGCGACCGGATGCGGGCACGCCGATCACGAGGTCGGGCGTGTTGCCGATGCGCGACAGCACGACCGACCACGCGGCGAGCAACACGCCGAGCGGCGTGATGCCCTGCGTCTTGGCGAGCTCGAGCAGCGGCGCCGCCATCTCGTTCGGCAGATCGAACGACACGTCGTCGCCTTCGAACGAGAGTCGCGGCGGGCGATCGCGATCGCACGGTAACTCGAGCGGGCTCGGCAGCTCGGCGAACTTGGCGAGCCACCACGCGCGCTCGGCATCGCGCTCGGCGCGGCCGGCATCGCTGGTTTCCCACATCGCGTAGTCGGCGAACGTCGGCGACGGCGGCGGCAGCACGGTGCCGGCGTAGAGCTGTTCGAGCTCGTCGAGCATCACGCGCACCGATAGACCGTCGGCGGCGATGTGATGGACGTCGAGCACCAACACCGTGCGGCGCTCGGTCGCGATGATGCCGGCGCGCACGAGCGGCGCGCGCGCGAAATCGAACGGCTGGACGAACCGATCGAGCGTGATGCCCAGGTTCGCGTCTTCGATCGCGATGCGCGCGAGCTCGAGCGTCGCATCGCCGAACCGTTGGTGGGGAATTCCGTCGGCGTCGGCGGTGATCGCCATCCGCAGCGCATCGTGGCGCGCGACGAGCATCTGCAGCGCCGCGGCGAGCCGCGCGAGATCGACGTCGGGCGCGAGCTGCCACGCGAACGGAATGTTGTACGCGGTGCTCCACGTCGACAGCTGGTGCACCGCGTAGATGCGCAGCTGCGCCGAGGTCAGCGCGAGCGCTTGACCGTGCGGCGCGGTCGGCCACACGTGCGCAGTTGCCGTCGCGGTTGTCGCGAGCTTCGGCGCGACCTCGGCGATGCTCGAGTGCGCCAAGAACTCGGCGAGCTTGAGCTGCAAGCCGGTGCGTTTGAAGATCGCCGACAGCAATGCCGCGGCCTTGAGCGAGTGGCCGCCGAGCTCCAGGAACGATCGATCGACGCTGATCGCTGCAGCGGGCCGGCCGAGCACCTCGGCGTAGAGCTCGCGCAGCTCGGCCTCGCGCGCGTCGCGTGGCTCGGCGACCGGCGCGTTGTCGACCTCGACGACCGGCAGCTTGTGCTTGTCGACCTTGCCGTTCGCGGTCAGCGGGATCCGATCGATCTTGACGATGCGGCTCGGCACCATGTACGCGGGCAAGCTGTCGCCGAGCGCGAGCTTGAGATCGCCCTCGGTGGCGGCTTGCGTGGTGCCCGAAACCTCGACGTACGCGACGAGCGCGAGGTCGCCCGGCACCGCTGGGTTCTCGAGCGCGACGACGGTCGCGCCGTCGATGCCCGGCATCGCGAGCAGCGCTTGTTCGATCTCGCCGAGCTCGACGCGAAAGCCGCGCACTTTGACCTGCGTGTCGATGCGGCCGAGGAACTCGAGGTTGCCGTCGGCGAGCCAGCGTGCGAGGTCGCCGGTGCGATACATGCGCTCGCCCGGCGCGTACGGGTTCGCGACGAACTTGTCGGCGTCCTGATCGGGCCGCTTCAAGTAGCCGCGCGCGATGCTCGCGCCCGAGATGCATAGCTCGCCGGGCACGCCGATCGGGCTGAGCCGGCCCATCCGATCGAGCACGAGCACCTGCGTGTTCCACACCGGCGCGCCGATCGGAATGTTGTCGTAGGACTTGTCGACGCGAAACGCGGTTGCAGCGACCGTGTACTCGGTCGGGCCGTAGCCGTTGACGATCGTGCAGCGCTCGGTCGGCCGCGCGCGCAGCTTTTCGCCGCCGAGGAACGCGGCGCGCAGCGAGTGGCGATACGCGTCGCGCAGGAACTGCTCGCCGTATTGCGTCGGCAAGAACGCGACGTCGACGCGGTGATCTTGAAAATACGCATCGAGCTCGTCGATCGCGAGCCGCGTCTCGGTGGGCACGATGACGAGCCGCGCGCCGGCGACGAACGCGGGCACGATCTCCGAGATCGACGCGTCGAAGCCGAACCCCGCGAACTTCGAGATGCCGTCGCCTGCTGCGATGGCGAAGTAGCTCGCGTACCAGCACGCGAAGTTGAGCAAGCTGTGGTGCTCGATCAGCGTGCCCTTCGGCACGCCGGTCGAGCCGCTCGTGTAGATGACGTATGCGAGATCGCTCGCGTCGATGGCAACGTCGACGCGCGGCCCGACGACGATTTCGGTGACATCGATGCTATCGATCGCGAAGTCGCGGCCGAGCGCGCCGTGCGTGAGCAAGACGCGTGCGCCGCTGTCGGCGAGCATGTGCGCCTTGCGCGCAGCCGGATACGCCGGGTCGATCGGCAGGAACGCGGCGCCTGCCGTCATCACGCCGAGCACGGAGACCAGCATCTCCATGCACGGCTCGAGCAGGATTCCGACGATCGATTCGCGGCCGATCCCGCGCTCGCGCAACGCGTGTGC
This sequence comes from Kofleriaceae bacterium, assembly GCA_036490255.1. Taxonomy (GTDB): domain Bacteria; phylum Myxococcota_A; class Polyangia; order Haliangiales; family Haliangiaceae; genus JABFXX01. The sequence goes on along the minus strand of DASXEF010000905.1, from coordinate 5,719 downwards.
GATCGCGTGCGCGCGCGCATCCACCTCGCGATAGGTGAGCGAGGCGTGCCCCATTTCGACGGCGATCGCATCGGGCTGACTCGCCACGCGCGCCTGCCACAGCGCGTGCACCGACGACACGTCGGGCAATGCATGCGCCGTCGCGTTGAACCCGCGAAGCAACTGATCGGCGTCGATCGCGTGCAGGTCGGCGAGCGCGATCGAAGGCTCGGCGACCACGCGCTCGATCATCGCGACGAATTCGCGGGCCAGCCGCTCGGCCGTCGCGCGCTTGAACAGATCCGCCGAGTACTCGAGCCGCAACCAGTAGCCGCCGCGCGAGCGCTCGCGGACGATCACCGCGAGGTCGGTGCGCGCGAAGCGATGCGGCAGCTGCTGCTCGCGGAGCACGGCATCGCCGCAGCGATACTCGTCGGCCATCTTGCCTTCGTACGACAGCATCGTGTCGAAGATCGGGTTGCGGCCCGGCGCCGGCGCGCGCATCTCGTCGACCATCTCTTCGAACGGCGTGTCCTCGTTGCGCAGCGACTCGACGATCTGCCGCATCGACGCGCGCAACAGCTCGTCGAATGTCTGCGCGCGCTCGAGCTTCGTACGAAACACGAGCGTGTTGACGAACATGCCGACGACGGTTTCGAGCTCGGGATGCGGTCGGCCGGCCGACGGAAATCCCCAGATCACGTCGGCGCTGCCGGTCATGCACGACAAGAACGCCGAGTAGATCGCGGCGAAGAACGCGAACGGCGTCGCTTCGCGCTCGCGCGCGAGCTTCGCGATCCGCTCGACGAGCTCGGGCCTCAGCTCGAGCGAGAGCTCGCCCGCCGCTTGGTTGCGCGTCAGCGGGCGACGAAAATCGTAGGGCAGGTCGAGCACCGGCGGCTCGTCGCGGAGCAGTTTCGCCCAGTACGCGTGACCGGCGAGCTGGCGCTGCTTCGCATCGTCGGTGCCGAGCCACGCGGCATAGTCGAAGTAGCGCGCGTCGGGCTTCACGAGCGTCGCGCCGCGGACGAGCGCGAGCAGATCTTCGAGCAGCACGTCGATCGAGATGCCGTCGGAGATGATGTGGTGCATGTCGAGCGCGAGGTGCGTGACCTCGCCGCCGCGCACGAACACGGCGACGCGAAATAGCGGCGGATGGTCGAGCTCGAACGGGCGCACGAACTTGCCGGCGGGCACGGCAACATCGCCGTCGTGGTCGTAGCGCTCGAGCTGGAATTTCGGCGCCGCGGCGATCTTCTGGATGATCTCGCCTTCGTGAAAGAAGAACGCCGTGCGCAACGCCTCGTGGCGTGCGACGAGCGCCTGACACGCGCGCTCCAGCGCAGCGATGTCGAACGCGCCGTCGACTTTGTAGAGCAACGGCAGGTTGTCGGACGTGTTGAACGGCGCGCCTTGATGGATGACGTACATCCGGCGCTGCACGTTGGTCGCCGGCATCGCGTCGATCGCAGCGCTGCGGGCGAGCGCGCCGTGCGTGGGCTTGGCGGCGATCGCGTCGGCGATCTCGCGAATCGTCGGGTGCGCGAGCACGTACTGCGCGGCGAGCGCGACGCCGAGCTTCTCGCGAATCCGCGCGAGCATCTTCATCACGAGCAGCGAGTGACCGCCGAGCTCGAAGAAGCTGCGGGTCACGCTGATGTGATCTTCGGGCAGTGCGAGCAGCGCGCGCCAGATCGCGCGGACTTCGCGCTCGATCTGATTCGCGGGCGCCTCGACGTTGCCGGTCTCGAGCACCGGCGCCGGCAGCGCCTTGCGATCGATCTTGCCAGAGACGTTGCGCGGGAACGCGCTCATCTGGACGAACGCCTCGGGCACCATGTACGCGGGCAGCGTCGCGCCGAGAAACGCGCGCAACTCGCTGGCGTCGATGGATCGCGATGCGACGAAGTGCGCGACGAGCCGATCGTTCATCACGCTCGCGGCGGCGCCGGCGAGCTCGGCGTGCTTCTCGAGCGCCGCTTCGATCTCGCCGAGCTCGATGCGAAAGCCGCGGACTTTGACCTGGCTGTCGATGCGGCCGAAGAATTCGATGCTGCCGTCGGGCAGCCACGCGACGACGTCGCCGGTCTTGTACATCCGGCCGCCGGCGAACGGATCTGCCACGAAGCGCTCGCGCGTGAGCTCGTCGCGATTCAAGTAGCCGCGCGCGACGCCGGCGCCGCCGAGGAACAGCTCGCCGCGCACGCCGATCGGCACCGGCCGACCACCCCAGTCGAGCACGTAGACGCGGTTGAGCCCGATCGGCCGGCCGATCGGTACGCGCGCGCCGAGATCGACCGATGGATCGACCAGATGGCGCAACGAGCCGACCGTCGTCTCGGTCGGACCGTACTCGTTCCAGAATCGCGTCGTGCGGCTCCACGCGCGCGCGACCGTGACCGGGCAGGTCTCGCCGCCGACGACGACCTGGCGCACCGACGACAGCATCGGCGATAGCTCGCCGAGCAGCGCCGGCACGCTGTCGAGGTGCGTGACGCGCTCGGCGGCGATCAGCTGTGACAGATACGCGGGATCGAGCAGGCTCTGCTTCGCGACGAGCACGAGCTTGGCGCCGCTCGTCAGCGACAACCAGATCTGATCGATCGACGCGTCGAACGAATACGACGACAGCAGGATCAGCGCGTCGCTCGCGCGGATGCCGAAGTCTTCTTTCTCGGCAAACACGAGGTGGACGACATTGCGGTGCTCGATCAGCACGCCCTTCGGTTTCCCCGTCGAGCCGCTCGTGTAGATCACGTACGCGAGGCTCTCGGGCGAGCTGCGCCGCGGCGGTCGTGGCGCCGATTTCGGCAGCTGATCGACGGCGAGCACGTGCGCGTGATCGATCTGCGCGGCGTAGTGCGAATGCGTGAGCACGGCGGCCGCGCGCGAATCCTCGAGCACGTAACGCACGCGATCGGCGGGCGCGTCGGGCTCGATCGGCAAGTACGCGCCGCCGGCTTTGAGCGCGCCGATGATCGCGACGATCATCTCGATCGAGCGATCGCAGATCAGCGCGACGATGCTATCGGCGCCGACCCCGCGATCGATCAGCTGTTGCGCGACCGCGTTCGCGCGCGCGTCGAGTTCGGCGTACGTGATGCGCTGCTCTCCGAATACCAGCGCGGTCGCGTCGGGCGCGCGATCGACCCACGCCTCGAACAGCTCGTGGAGCACGAAGTGCTGCGGCCAGTTGAACAGCGGCGACGACAGCTCGCTCACGAGCTCGGCTTCGTCCGCGGCGCCGAGCAGCGACACCTGGCCGACGGTGGCCGCGTCGCTCGCGAGCACGCGATCGAATGCGCGCGCGAGCAGGGCCGCGCGGGCCGGCGAGAACAGCCGCGCGTCGTAGAACAGCGTGTACGTCGCGCCGTCGACGACCAGGTGCAGATCGCCGAGCGGATCGCCGGCACCGAAGCCGACGTCGTATAGCGGATGCCGCGCCGGATCGCTCGACGCTGCGATCGCCACCGGCGCCGTATCGACGACGCGTGCGCACGCCGCCGCGAACGCTTCGGTGGGGTCGAGCGCGACCGCGATCGCGCCGGCGGCGCTGCCGATCACGAAGTCGCGCGTGCCCGCGAGCTTGCCGACGAAGACCGCGAAGGCACCGAGCGCGTTCGGCCCTGAACCACAGCCGCGGATCGCTTGCCAGCTCGGTTCGCGAAGGGCCGGGCGTGCGAGGTCACACGGCAGCTCGATGCGATCCGCTCGCTCCGCACCCATTCGGTTCACGGTATCATGCCGACCCTGGCTACCGGATCGCGCTCGCTGTGGTCGTTGATCGTCGCCGAGACGTTGTGTCTGCTCGGCGCCGAAGTCGCGCGCTTCGGCATCTCGGTCTGGATCTACGAAGAGACCCGATCGGTCGGCGCGTTCTCGCTGCTGTTGCTCGCGAACCTCGTGCCTGGTTTGCTCGCGCATCCGATCGCGGGCAGCGTCGTCGATCGATCGTCGCGCAAAGCGGTGATGATCGGCGCGTCGCTGGTTTCGCTCGCAGGCACCGCGATCGTGCTGGCCGGTGCGCTGGTCGGCTCGTTGTCGATGACGCTCGTGATCATCGGCGCGGCGCTCGCGAGCGTCGCCGATTCGTTCCAGTGGCCGGCGCTCGCGGCATCGGTGCCGCTGATGGCAAGCGATGCCGAGCTGCCGAAATACAACGGTCTGATCGAATCCGGCCGCGCCATCGGTCGCTTCGCGGGTCCGGCGATCGGCGGCCTCGCGATCGCGTTCATCGGCGTGACCGGGCTCGTCGCGATCGAAGCGATCACGTTCGTGATCGCGACTGCGGTCGTCGCGGCGATCGCGATTCCACGGCCGAGCGGCGACGATGAAGCCGAAGCCGAATCGCTCTGGCGCGACATGAGCCTCGGGTTTCGCTGGATCTTCGCCGCGAAGCCGCTGCTCAAGTTCTTGCTCGTCGCGACGTTCGCGAACTTCTTTCTCGCGATCTGCGAGGTCGTGCTGCAGCCGTACGGCCTCAGCTTCTTGAGCGAGCGCTCGTACGGCATCGCGAATGCGATGTTCGGCGCGGGCATGATCGTCGGCGGCCTGTTGAGCGGCCCGCTGTCGCGCCGGATGACGAACCTCGCGCAGTGCTTGCTCGCCGCGGTCGGCGTCGGCGCGACGTTCATCGGCTTTGGCTTCTGCCGCGGTGTCATCGGTTATGCGGCGCTCAACCTCGTGACCGCGTCGCTGATGACCGCGGGCAACGTCGCCGCGATGACGATCTGGCAGATCGAAGTTCCCGACGAGCTGCAGGGCCGCGTGTTCTCGGCGATGCAGATGGTGGCCGATCTGACGACACCGGCGGCGTTCGCGCTCGCGGCGCCGATCACCGAGAGCGTGATGCCGTCGGTGTTTCCGAAGCTCGGCGGCGCGACTGTGTGGGGCGCACCGCCGACCGGCGTGATGGCGGCGCTATTCGCGGTCATGGGCGTCGTCATGATCGCCGGCTTCTTGCTCGCGGCGACCGTCGGCGACATTCGCAAGCTGTCGCGCGCGCCCGAGCCAGACGACGCTGATCACCAGCAGGCGTGAAACGACTGCTCTTGCTCGGGCGTCGTCACCGCGTTGCCGCCGCCGCAGCTGGCGTACACGCTTTGCGCGTCGTCGCCGAGCTTCGCGGTGGCCGCGAAGAGCGTGTCTTCGTCGAGGATGCCGTCGAACCGCGTCTTGTAGGTCAAGTTGTCGGTCCACTTGTGGACGTTGAGCTTCGCGTACTGGCGCCAGCGCGGTAGCCCGCGCGCGACGGCGACGGCTTCGAGCGCAGCCTTCTGGCAATCGGCTTGGTTGTTCGCCGCGAGCAAGCGCTTCGCTTCGGCGAGCCGATAGTGCACGACGTTGATCGCGCGCGCGGTCGGGCTGCCGCCGGCTTCACACGCGAGATCGCCGACGCTGCCGCAGCGATCGATCGGATGGCGAATCGCGCGCTCGTAGTGCGCGACGGTCGCGCAGTGCAGCTTCTCCTTGGTCAACGGATCGACGATGTCGCGCGCCAAGCCGATCACGACCATCGCATCGCCTTTGCGCAGCCGCGGCGCGAGCGAGCTCTCGATCGCCTCTTGCCACGAGCCCTTCTTGTGCGGCTTCGGGAATCGCTGGCGATACGGCACGGCGCGCAGCGCTCGGACGAACTCGTCGGCGATCGCCGGGGAACCGTCGGCGGTTTCGCAGATCGAGTGCTCGATCTCGACGTTGCCCGCGAGCTTCTTGCCGTCGCGAGCGTCGGGCGGCTCGG
>DASXEF010000894.1:0-10508 GCA_036490255.1 Kofleriaceae bacterium | reverse complement strand
CGCCTTGGCTCGCAGGTCGCGCAGGCGTTGAGCTCGCAGGCGACGGCACGTCCCGACGATGCGCGGTCACTACTCGCGGCCGCGCAGCAGGCGCGCGGCGCCGACAAGCCCGATCCCGGCAATCACGATCACGATCAGGTGAAGCAGTGGATCGCGAAAGGCGACTCGCTGCTCGCGAGTGGCCACTTCGACGATGCGAACACGGCATTCCAGCGCGCGATCGATGTCGATACCGGCGCCGGTGCCGCGTTCGAAGGCCTCGCCGAAGTCGCGTTCAACCAAGGTGACAACTCGCGAGCGGTGCTCGCCGCGAAGCGCGCGGTCGCACTCGCGCCGACGGCGATCAGCTATCGCATGACGCTCGCGAAGGCGTACTACAAGCTGATGCGCTACGACGACGCGATCCAGCAATGGAACAAGGTCGTCGAGCTCGATCCCGAGAACAGCGTCGCGAAAAAAGACATCGAGCTCGCGCGCGCGAGATCGGCGCACTGATCAGGTCGGAGGCGGGGACACCGTCGCGTTGCTGATGTCGCCCATGAGCACGTGAACGATGCCGGCACCGCCGCCGCCAGCGCCGCCGCCGCCACCGCCGGCCATCCCGCCGGCCATCGCCGGAATCGTCTCGTACGCGCCGGCGCCACCCGCGCCGCCGGCCGTCGCCATCCCGCCCATCGGCACGGCGTCGGCGCTGGTCGGCGTCGTTCCGGCGCTTCCGTCGGAACTGTTGGCGGCACCGCCACCACCGCCGCCGCCGTTCGCGAAGATCATCGCGGTCATCGCGACCGTCATCGACGGCGACGTGAGCACGATCATGCCACCGGCGCCGCCGCCACCGGCACCGCCGCGACTCGCGTGTCCAGGCCCGCCGCCCGCGCCCGACGCGTCGATCGTTCCGGCGAGCATCATGCTCCCGTCGGCGACGAGGTAGACGCCGCCTCCGCCGAGGCCGGCTGCGCCGGCCGTGCTCGTCGTCGCCACGACGTTCGCACCCGGAGATCCACTGCAACCGCCCTGCAGCGTTGTTGGATGCTCGGGCATGGTGGCTGGCATTCCGCCGATCGCTCCACCACCACCGGTGCCGCCCGGACCGCCGAGCGACCCGAACGTGCCGCCGGCACCACCGCCGCCGCCCATGGTGGTCCCGGTCGGGTTCGCCGCAGAACCGCACGCGATGTCGGCGCCGGGACCGGCCTCGGTCGAGCCAGCCGCGGCGTCGACGACGGCAGCCGCCGTCAACGTCAGCGTCTGGCTCGCATAGATGATGAGCGGGTGACTGCCATGCGCGGTGAGTTGCGCGCCGAGCGTGACGTCCGTGCCCATCATCACGCATGCCGTGCCGTCGGTCGTCGTCGCCGTGCAATCCGACGAATCGGTATCGATCGTCGTGCCTGTCATGACGGCGTACGGCGCCGTCGGCGTGGTGTCGACGCAATACACGAACGTCGAACGTCCGAAGCAGAGCTGGCCCGCCGAGCCCGCATCGCCGACGTTGCAGTCACCGTCGGCCGTCGTGCCGTTCGGGCAGAACGCCGGATTCGGCGCCGTACACGCGGTCAAGATCACGAGCGATGCGATCCGCGTGCTCACCACGACCACGTCGCTCCGACCGTCGCGCCACCACGCGTCGGCGAGACCTCGATCTCGCGATCGCCGTTGTGCGTACGAATCGCGAAGTACGTGCCGCCGACGAGCCCGAGCACGCCCAAGCTCGTCGCGATGATCCCGCCGGCCTTGGTTCGATACATGTCCCGGCAGATGTAGTCCTGCGGGTTCGCGGGATCGGGATAGCGAATCACGGCGCCGGGGCTCGGATACACGGGGCCGTCGCCCGCGCTGCACGTGCCGCGGCCGTTGATCGCGAGCAGATACGCACCGACTCCGACCGCCACGGCGCCGGTGACTCCGATCGCGATCGCGATCGGCATCACGATCGTGCTGCGCGAGCTCGGCTCCGGTGGCGGTAGGCTCGAGATCGCGAGCGTGGCTTCGCGTCGCGTGCGCTCTTGCTCGGCGCGAGCGCGCAACGCGGATGCAGCGATGCCCAACCGCTCGTTCAGCTCCGATTCGCCGCAGAGGTCGCAGACCTCGTGAACCTCTGCGACCGCCGTCGTGCTGACGCCGTCGTACAGGTGCAACACGACGACGGTGCTGTCGTCCTTGTTCGTGATCGCCGCGGTGACGACGAAGCTGACGTGCAATGCCGCGGCGACGTCTCGCATACACGCGCCGTCGCGACACGTGGCGAGATCAGGACGGATCGTCTGCGCGACGACGGTCGTGGGCACGACGCTGTACCCAGCGGCCGCCAGTCCGTCGGCGATCTGCTTCGCCGCCGAGTCGCGAACGTACTCGGGCACGCCCGGGCCGAGATCGATCGCGGTGACGGCGGCGCGTTGCTCTCGCGGAGGATCTGCAAACGCGCCCGACGCGAGCGACGCGCCCGACGCGAGCGACGCTAGAGCGAGCACGGCGTGGCGCACCGCGATCATCATACAGGAACGATGCGGCCGCGGTGGCGGACGCGATGTGCGTCACGGTCTCTACGACTTCTTCGAGTAGCTCACTAACGCGCCGCGATCGGCGAAGCGTTCATGCAGCGCGGGGTAGGAGCAACCGAAACGTCGTTCCACGCTCGGGGCTCGAATCGACGACGAGATCGCCGCGATGAGCGCGCGCGATCGACTTCGCGATGAACAGGCCGAGCCCGAGTCCATCGCGGTGGCGCCTGCCTTCGCGAGCGGAAAACGGTTCGAACAGCGACGCCATGAGCTCGGATGGGATCGCGCCGTCGTTGTGTACTTCGATCACGGCGTTGCCGTCATCGCTGCGAACTCGGACGTCGATCGGCGTTCCAGGCGCACCATGCTGCACGGCGTTGCCGAGTAAGTTGGACAGCGCTTGCATCAGCCGATTCGGATCCCACTGACCCTTCAGCGCGCCGGCGCACTCGACTTCGATCGTACGGCCGGTCGCGAACGTCGCGACCTCGGCGGCAACCTCGCGACACAGCAGATCCAGATCGGTCTCCGACAACGCGATCGGAATCCCGCCGCCGTGTCGCTCGCGCGACAGGTCCAGTAGATCGCCGACGATGTTCGTGATCCGGCCGGCGCTGCGCGCGATCCGGTCGGCGATGTCGTGAAGTTTCTCGTCGCGTCCAGCGCGTAACGCCAACAGGCTGGCGGAGCTGTTGATCGCGCCCAACGGATTGCGAATGTCGTGGCCGACGATCGCAAGGATCCAGCTTTCGAATTGTCGGGCGAGCTCGAGTTGATGCTGATCTTGTTGCGCGCGCGCATCCTGGGCGCGCCGCCGCTCGTCGACATCCACGCAGCTGCCGATGAATCCTGCGAACTCGCCGGCATCGTCGGTGTATGGAACGCCGCGATCGAACAACCAGCGGTATTCGCCGTCGTGCCGTCGCAGCCGGTATTCCATCTCGAAGGCCTCGCGGCGGTGAAAGTGGGCGAGGTAGTAATCGACGCAGCGCTGGAGGTCGTCGGGGTGAACGCCTTCGGCCCAGCCGTCGCCCATCTCCTGCTCGAGCGTTCGCCCGGTGAACGCGAGCCACGTCTCGTTGAAGTAGTCGCACTTCGCGGCGAGATCCGCGCGCCAGACCAGGACGGGCGAGTTCTCGACGAGCAGTCGATATTCGGTTCCTGTCAGTACGCGCGACATCGGCGGTTCCGATCTACCACGTCGTGGCGCGCAAACGCGTCGCAAAGTTGGCGTGTCGGCTCGCCCGTGTTCGCCTGGCACGCCCGGTCATTTCGGCTTCGGCGACTTCACGCCGTAGCGCAGCATGTTCTTCAGCGCGCGACCGAACCCGCGCAGGCCGGGCGAGATCGTTGCGCGCGGGGGGCTCGCTCGGAGCCGTGCCGCCGCGCAGAAACTCGAACAACCCGTCCAGATCGACGCGCGACGTCGTTCGGTCGAGCGAACGAAATCGCACGACGCGATCGCGATCGATCGCGAACGTCGACGGATACGCGATACCGGCTTTTTCTTGCTCGTTGAACACGCCGTAGGCGCGGACGACGTCGCGGCCCGGATCACACAACAGTGGGAACGGCAGCTGGAGCTGGTCGGCGAGGGCGCGCGAGCGCTCGACCACGTCGACCGAGATCGCGGCGAGCCCGAAGCCGAGGCCGGCCAGCTCGTCGTAGCGGCGCGCATGCTCCGCCAACTGGCGGAGACAGAACGGTCACCAATGCCCGCGATAGAACACGATGACGTGCGGTCGCTGCGAGCACGCCTCGGCGAGATGAAATGGCGTGCCGTGCGAATCGACCAGCGTGAAGTCCGGTGCCGTGTCGCCGACGTTCGGAGGCGTCATGCGCGCAGTATGGCGCGTTGCCGGACGACGCGCTTTGCTCTTACAGTCACGCGATGACCGTCGAGGGAAATCGTGCCCGCTTTCGCCAGCTCCATCAAGCGGGCTGCTTCGTGCTGCCGAACCCGTGGGACGTCGGCAGCGCCCGCATGCTGCAGTCGCTCGGCTTCGCGGCGCTCGCGACCACGAGCGCCGGCTTCGCGTGGAGCACCGGCTTGCCGGACTACGCGGTCACGCTCGACGGCGTGCTCGAGCACTTGCGAACGCTCTGCGCGTCGGTCGACGTGCCGATCAACGCCGACTTCGAGTCTGGATTCGCGCGCGATCCGGAAGCGGTCGCGCACAACGTCGGTGCCGCGGTCGAGACCGGGCTCGCCGGGTTGTCGATCGAAGATCGCGACGTCGTCGCGCCGTTCGAGCTGTTCGACACGCGGTTCGCGGTCGAGCGGCTTCGCGCCGCGCACGCCGAGATCCGGCGCCGCGACGCCAACGTGATCCTGGTCGCTCGGACCGAGGGCTTGCTGCGCGATGCGACGGCCGTGAGCGCATCGATCGACAAGCTCGTCGCGTTCGCCGATGCCGGCGCCGACTGCTTGTACGCGCCGGGCGTGACGGCGGCCGCTGACATCGCGGCGATGGTTCGCGCGGTCGCCCCGAAGCCGCTCAACGTCCTCGTGCTGCGAGCCGGGCCGAGCGTGCGCGAGCTCGCCGACCTCGGCGTGCGCCGGATCAGCGTCGGCGGTGGCCTCGCGCGCGTCGCGTGGGGGGCGATGGCGTCGGCGGCGAAGCAGATGTTGTCGGGCTCGTTCGACGGGCTCGCCAACGGCTTGCCCGGCTCCGAGCTCAACCAGATCTTCGGCGCGTTCGCCGGCCGTTGATACGCCGATACGCCGGCGCGCTGCGCGTAGACTCGCGGCGGCGTGGACGCTCGCGCACGAGGCTCGGCCGGGGCACGAGCTGCAGTTCTACGGCTACACGCGGCTGATGGAGCTGCGTGCCGACGCGCAGAAACTGCACGACGCGATCCTCGTGCAGGGTCGGTTGCCGGCCGACTTGCTGCGCAAGGCGGTGCTCGCTCAGTTGCACTAACGACCGTGCTCTGTCGCTCACCGGGTTCGTTCGAACATTCCGGGGTTAGCTGCGCGATGTCTCGATCGCGCCCGGTGCGCGCTTCCGCGCACGCAGGGTGCGTCGCATCCGCTCGGTAAGCACGTGAGAAATTTATGGGTTAGCGCTAGGCGCGCGTTTTGAAATAGCGACCGACGTCCAATGAACGTCTCCGTATCGGCCACGCCACAAAAACGGTCGCGCTCTGCGATGCCAGGGATCGCGAAAGCGCCGTCCGGCATCCAGGGACTCGACGAGATCACCAACGGCGGGCTGCCGCGCGGGCGAACGACGCTCGTGTGCGGCGGTGCCGGCTGCGGCAAAACGCTGTTCAGCATGGAGTTCCTCGTCAACGGCGCGCGCGAGCACAAAGAGCCCGGCGTGTTCTTGGCGTTCGAAGAGACCGCCGAGGAGATCGCGTCCAACGTCGCGTCGCTCGGGTTCGACGTCGACGAGCTGACCGCGCGCAAGCTGCTGATGGTCGACTTCGTCAAGGTCGACCGCAGCGAGATCCAGGAGACCGGCGAGTACGATCTCGAGGGCCTGTTCGTTCGCATCGGCCACGCGATCGACTCGATCGGCGCCAAGCGGGTCGTGCTCGACACGATCGAGGCGCTGTTCGCGGGCTTCCAAGACGAAGCGCTGTTGCGCTCCGAGCTGCGTCGACTGTTTCGTTGGCTTAAAGAGCGCGGCGTCACCTCGGTCATCACGGCCGAGCAGGGCGAGGGCATGCTGACGCGCTACGGGCTCGAAGAGTACGTCTCGGACTGCGTGATCTCGCTCGACAATCGCGTGGTCGACCAGGTGTCGACACGCCGCATGCGGATCGTGAAGTACCGCGGCACGGCGCACGGCGCGAACGAGTACCCGTTCTTGATCGACGAGCAGGGCTTCTCGGTCTTGCCCGTCACGAGCCTCGGGCTCGACTACCAAGTGTCGACCGAGCGAGTCTCGACCGGCGTCTCAGCGCTCGACGACATGCTCGATGCCGGCGGCTACTTCCGCGGCTCGAGCGTGCTCGTCTCGGGCACGGCGGGCACCGGCAAGAGCAGCATCGCAGGCTTGTTCGTCGAGGCGAGCTGCCGGCGCAAAGAGCGCGCGCTGTACTTCGCGCTCGAGGAGTCCGCCGCGCAGGTCTGCCGCAACATGCGATCGATCGGACTCGATCTCGACACGTGCGTCGACAAAGGCTTGCTGCGGATCCAAGCGGCGCGACCGACCGTGTTGGGGCTCGAGCAGCACCTGGTCTCCATTCACAACGTGATCGAAGAATTCAAGCCGCGCGCACTCGTGATCGATCCGATCTCGAGCCTGCTGACCGCGGGAACCAACGCCGAAGTGAAGTCGATGCTCGTGCGGCTGTTCGACTTCTTGAAGTTGAAGCAGATCACCTGCCTCGTGACCTCGCTGACGAGCGCGCGCGGCTTCGAAGAGACCGAGATCGGAATCTCGTCGCTCATCGATACGTGGTTCCAGGTTCGCGACATCGAGATCGGCGGCGAACGCACGCGCGGGCTCTACCTCGTGAAGTCGCGCGGCATGGGCCACTCGAATCAGGTCCGCGAGTTCCTGATCACGTCGCACGGCGTCGATCTGATTCCGGTCGCCGTCGGACCGAACGGCGTGCTGACCGGCCAGGCGCGGATCCGGCTCGAGATGGAGGAGCGCGCGCTGACGCTGCAGCGCCAGCAAGAGGTCGAGCGCAAGCAGCGAGCGCTCGTCCGCAAGAACAAGTCGCTCGACCACCAGATCGAATCGATGCGGGCCGAGCTCGCCGCCGAGCAAGACGAGCAACGCGCGTTCGCCGCCGAGGTCGACGATCGCGAGCTGCGGCTGGCCGAGTCACGCGCGCGGCTCGCTGAAGGCCGCAAGCTCGCGGCGGCGCCGCGTCACGCGAAGGCCGGGAGAAAGTCGTGAGCCCGGCGACCAAACCGCGGTTGCCGGCCGTGGCCGTCAAGCCGGCCGCGAACCAAGAATATTTGCTCCGGCTCTACGTCGCGGGACAGACGCCGAAGAGCCTCCAGGCCTTCGCGAACCTCAAGGAGATCTGCGAGCAGCACCTCAAAGGCCGCTACGTGATCGAGGTCGTCGATCTGATCCAGAATCCGGCGCTTGCACGCGGCGATCAGATCCTCGCGCTGCCGGCGGTCGTCCGACAGCTGCCGCCGCCGGTGAAGAAGCTGATCGGCGATTTCTCGAATGCCGAGCGCGTGCTCGTCGGGCTCGATCTCCGGCCGCTCAAGAAATCGCGGTCGATGTGAAACCCACGAGCTCGACCAAGGCGTTCGAACGCGCGACCAAGCCCGCCGCCAAACAAGTCACGCTCCGGCTCTACATCGCCGGATCATCGGCGCGGTCGACCCGCGCGATCCAGAACGCGAAAGAGATCTGCGACGAGCACCTCGCCGGCACGTACCAGCTCGAAGTCGTCGACATCTTCCAGCAGCCCACGCTGGCCAAGGACGACCAGATCCTCGCCGTGCCGACGTTGATCAAGAAACTGCCACTGCCACTACGCCGCGTCATCGGTGATCTCTCCAACCGCGACGGCGTCCTCGTCGGGCTCGATCTCAAACGGAAGTAATCGCCGTGACCAAGCACGCTCGCAAACCGACGAAGCGGCCGACCCTCGCAGAACGGCTGAGAGAGGCCGAAGACACGCTGCACGCGATCAAGAGCGGCGCGGTCGACGCGCTCGTCGTGCAAGGCCCGAACGGCGATCAGGTGTTCACGCTCGAGGGCGCCGATCATCGCTACCGCCAGCTGGTCGAGACGATGAACGAGGGCGCGCTGATGCTCGCGTCCGATGGCACGATCGTCTACGCGAACGCGCGGTTCGCGAAGCTCGTCGCCATGCCGCACGAGCGCGTGCTCGGCGCGAAGCTCGATCGCTTCGTCGTCGAGTCGTCGCGCGCGATGCTCGATGCCGTGCTGCGCGGCTCGGCGGCGGAGCTCGAGCTCGTGATCGCGACCGGCGCGCGCATCCCGGTGTATCTGTCGGCGACCGCGAGCTGGGACGAAGACCACCAGCTCACGTGCGTGATCGCGACCGATCTGTCGGAGCAGAAGCGCAATCAAGAGCTCGTCGCCGCCGAGCGCCTGACCTCCGAGATCGTCGAGCAAGCCGCCGAAGGCATCGTGGTGTGCGACCTCCAAGGCAAAGTGATCCGCGCCAGCCGCGCGGCGCAGCGCCTGACCGACGAGAATCCGCTGCTGTTGCCGTTCGAAGCCGCGTTCCCGCTGCAGGCAGCCGACGATCCGCACGCGGGGCGAACCGTCGTCGAGCTCGCGCTGTCCGGCGCGACGATCGCCGCACGCGAGGTCGGGCTGGTCCGTCGCGGGCACGAGCCCGTGGTGCTGTTGCTCTCGGCCGGCCCGGTGCTCGGCGACACCGGCGAGCCGCTCGGCTGCGTGATCTCGTTCGTCGACGTGACCGAACGCCGCCATCTGCTCGAGCGCGCGAACGAGGCGCGCGCGCAGGCCGAAGCGGCAAATCGCGCGAAGGACGAATTTCTCGCGATGCTCGGCCACGAGCTGCGCAATCCGCTCGCGCCGATCGTCACCGCGATCGAAGTGATGAAGTCGCACGTCGCGCCGGTCGCCGCGCGCGAACGCGACGTGATCGAGCGCCAGGTCAAGCACCTCGTGATGCTCGTCGACGACCTGCTCGACGTGTCGCGGATCGCGGAAGGCAAGGTCGAGCTCCATCGCAACCCGGTCGCGCTCGCGGATGTGATCGCGCGGGCGGTCGAAGCGTGTAGCCCGATCCTCGAGGAGCGCCGTCACGACCTCACGATCGACGTGCAGCCGGGGATCGTCGTCGACGCCGACGAGGCGCGACTGTGCCAGGTGATCTCGAACCTCGTCACGAACGCGGCGAAGTACACCGAGCGCGAGGGGCACATCGAGATCCTCGCGTCGCGCATCAGCGACGAGGTCGTCGTGCTCGTGCGCGACAACGGCATGGGCATCTCGCCGGATCTGTTGTCCACGCTGTTCGATCGGTTCGTGCAGAGCAAGCGCACGCTGGATCGCTCCGAAGGTGGGCTCGGCCTCGGCCTCTCGATCGTGCGCAGCCTGGTCGCGCTGCACGGCGGCACGGTCGCGGTGCGCAGCGACGGCGTCGGTCGCGGCAGCGAGTTCGAAGTGCGGCTGCCCGCCTACGACGGCTCCGCGCGCGCGCCGGACGCACTCGCCGCGCGCAGCGAGAAACCCGACGCGTCGGAGAGCCGTCGCATCTTGATCGTCGACGACAACAGCGATGCGGCCGAGCTGCTCGCCGATGCGCTCGGCGCGATGGGCCACACGACGAAGGTCGCGTTCGACGGGCCGTCGGGGCTCGACGCGGCGGCCGGGTTCGAGCCCGATATCGCGTTCCTCGACATCGGGCTGCCCGCGATGGACGGCTACGAGCTCGCGCGCAAGATGCGAACCGAGCTCGCGTTCCCGCATCTCCGCCTCGTCGCGCTCACCGGCTACGGTCAAGATACAGATCGTCGACGCAGCGCCGAGGCAGGCTTCGATCATCACATGGTCAAGCCGATCAGTCTCCAGGCCGTGGCGACGACGATCAAACGTTTGACGTAGGCTGCGGTCGATGAAGATCGAGAACGCGCCGTTTCAGACGATCGACTGGACTGCCGTCGCGCGCACCGAGCATCCGGGCGAGCACGCGGTCGCGCACTGGCGAACCCACGAGGTCGGCAACGTACGCGCGCGGATCGTCGAGTACGCGCCCGGCTATCTCGCCGACCACTGGTGCGAGCGCGGCCACGTCGTGCACGTGCTCGACGGCGAGCTCGTCAGCGAGCTGCGCGACGGCCGGCGCTTCGTGCTCGCGGCGGGGCAGACGTACATCGTCGCGGATGGCGACGGCGCGCATCGATCGTCGACGTCGACGGGCGCGCGGCTGCTGATCGTCGACTAAACCTAGTGTTCACCTGAGTTGATCCGAAGTTCTTGCCACGCAGATCCGAGTCTGATCTGCTCAGGCCATGGCAGAAGCGCATCCGGTCGAGCTGCGTGAGCGAGTAACGAGGACCTACCTGGCGGGCGAAGGCAGCTA
>DASXEF010000794.1:0-7838 GCA_036490255.1 Kofleriaceae bacterium | reverse complement strand
GATCCGGATCTCGCCGACGCGCGACGTGCCGCGATTCGCGTCGCCGATCGCGTGCGCCGCGTTCGTGATCAGGTTGAGCAGCACCTGCTTGATCTCGCCGCCGTGCGCCGGAACCTTGGGCAGCTCGCCGCGTTCGAAGTGAACCTCGGCGATGTAACGCGTCTCGCTGCTCGCCACGACGAGCGTCGACTCGACGGCGGCGTTGAGATCGGTCGGCACCTTCAGGACCTGATCGGGATGTGCGAATTGTTTCGTCGCCTGGACGATCTGCGCGACGCGGCGCACACCTTCCTGCGATGACGCGAGCGCGTCGGGCAAGTTCGCGAGCGTGAACGCGAGATCGCGATCGGCCTCGATCTGCTCGGCGGCCGCGAGCAGACCCGCGTCGTGAACGAGCCGGCGGTAGGCGTCGAGCCCGTTGCGCAGATCGGCGATGCCGAGCTCGAGAAACTCGCAGTTGTCGCTGATGAACTGGATCGGCGTGTTGATCTCGTGGGCGATGCCCGCGGCGATCCGGCCGATCGCCTCGAGCTTTTGTGCCTGGCGCAGCTCGAGCTCGACCTTCGCGCGCTGATCCATCTCGCTGCGCAAGTGCGCGGTGCTCGCGGCCGCCTCGGCGGCCTGGCTGCGCAGCTGCGCGGTCCTCGCGGCCGCCTCGCGATATTCGCGCCCCGCGGCGATGCCTTGGGCGGTCATGAAGAGGAGATACGAGCCGTGCAACGCGGCGGACAAGCCGGGGCCGATGCCGCCGGTATCGGCATAGCCGAGCAAGCCGAGGATCGTCGTCGGTAGCAGCAACATCGCGAGCGCACCGCGCTGGATCCACGGGGTCGGCGCGAGCGCGCTGATCGTGCCCGAGGCGATCCCGCACGTGATGAAGGCAGCGAGCACGGAGCTCCGCGCGTCGTGAACGGCGCAATGCGTCGTCGCGATCGCGACACTCCAGATCGCGTTGGTCCCGATCGCCCCGACCGCGACGAGCGTCGTGCGCAACCGGACCGAGCCGGTGCGAAACGATCCCGCGGTCGAGCCGAGCAAGCGCACGGCAATGAGCGTCGAGAACGCGATCCAGGCAAGCCCGTGAACCCACGTGATCTCCGGGCCGAGCTCGAGCGATGCGACCGCGAACAACACGAAGTGACCGATCGTGCCGGCGTGCGAACGCTTCGCGAGGTCCGCGAGACGAACGTCGGGGTCGACACGGAACGGGGGCATTGCCAAGATCCGTATCGGCCGGATCTCGTGGGCCACAAGCTCCTAAACATCGCGGCGATCGGGCCGGATCGGCTGGTAACGAACCTTTTGCCATGGCCGAGCCGGTCAAAGATAACTGGAAGTTGTTCGAGCTGATGCCCGTTGCGGCATGCGTGTTCGATCGTGCGACCCTGCAGCACATCGCCGTCAACCCCGCGATGTGCGCGAGCTATGGCTACACGCGCGACGAGCTGCTCGGCCTCGCGTTACCGGACCTGAAGTTCCCCGAGGACTCGGTCGACCGCGCGAAGATCACCACGTCGCGCAGCGGCGAAACCCGGCACGTCGGCCTGGTGCGTCATCGCACGAAGCAGGGCACGGCGCTCGAGCTCGACGTCACCGCGCACGCGATCGAGTTCGACGGCCACCCGGCGATCCTGTCGATGCGCATCGACGTCACCGAAGCGCGCAAGCTCGAGCTCCAGCTCCATCACTCGCAGCGGCTCGAAACGATCGGCCGGCTCGCCGGCGGCATCGCACACGACTTCAACAACCTGCTCGGCGTGATCGTCTCGAATGCCGAGCTCGCGCTCGAACGTACACCGGCCAGCGACGGCGACGAGCTGCGCGAGATCGGCGCGGCCGCCGAGCGCGCCGCATCGCTGACGCGCCAGCTGTTGTCGTTTAGCCGGCCGCACGACCGCGACCGCGCGCAGGTCGATTGCACCGACGCGCTCGGCGAGCTGAACAAGATGCTCGCCCGGATCGTCGGCGAAGATATCGAGCTGTGCCTGCGGTTGCCGCGCGATCGCGCGCTCGCATCGATCGAACGCGGCCAGCTCGAGCAGATCCTCGTCAACCTCGTGGTCAACGCACGTGACGCGATGCCGCGCGGCGGATCGCTCGCGATCGAGACCAAGCACGCGCACCTCGAGCCGGCGCTCGCGACGAGCCTCGGCGTCACCGCCGGCGAATACGTCATGATCTCGGTGAGCGACACCGGCTGCGGCATGTCGCCCGAGGTCCGCGCACGCATCTTCGAGCCGTACTTCACCACCAAGCCGACGGGCAAAGGCACCGGGCTCGGGCTCGCGCTGGTCTCGAGCATCACGCGCGCGGTCGGCGGCGGCATCGACGTCTATTCCGAGCTCGGTCGCGGCACGACCTTTCGCATCTACCTGCCGCGGATCGCGACCGTGCCGATCGTGACGCGCCGGCGCCAGACGACGCTCGCCCGCGGCCACGAGTGCGTGCTCGTCGTCGAGGACGATGCGAACCTGCGATCGGCGCTGGTCCGCCGGCTCGCGGCGCTCGGCTACACCGTGCTCGAAGCCGCCGATCCGGCACGCGCGCTCGAGCTGTGCACCGGCCACGACGGCGCGATCGATCTACTGCTCACCGATCTCGTGTTGCCGGCCATGAATGGACGCGAGCTCGCCGACGAAGCGAAGCGCGCGCGCCCGCAGTTGCGCGTGTTGTTCATGAGCGGCTACACCGAGCACGTCGCGATCCAGACGCATCAGCTGTCGAGCGACGAGAACTTCGTCGAGAAACCGTTCACGGCGATCGCGCTCGCGAGCTCGTTGCGCCGCGCGCTCGGGGCGACCGCATGACCGAGCAGACGGCCGAGAGCCGGCGCCGCGTGCTGTTCGTCGACGACGAGCCCGCGATCTTGTCGAGCTTGAAGCGACTCATGCACCGCGAGCGGGCCAGCTGGGATGCCGCGTTCGCGAACAGCGGCCGCGAAGCGCTCGCCGCGTTCGAGCAAGAGCCGTTCGACGTCGTCGTCAGCGACATGCGCATGCCCGAGATGGACGGCGCCGACTTGCTCTTGCGCATCCGCGAGCAGTGGCCGAGCACGCTTCGCATCATCTTGTCGGGCCAGACCGATCCGTCGGCGTTCGTGCGCGCGCTGCCGACCACGCACATCTTCTTGAACAAGCCGTGCGCGATCGCGACGCTGCGCGATGCACTCGCTCGCTGCGCGTCGATTCGCAGCTCGTCGTCGACGATGGTGCGCGCCGTGCTCGGCCGCATCGACAAGCTACCGAGCCCGCCGCGGCTGTATCTCGAGCTGACGCAGCTGATCGAGAACCCGCGCACCAACATCGACGCGATCGCGCGCTTGGTCAGCCAAGATCCGTCGTTCGTCGCCAAGCTGTTGCAAGTCGCACGGTCGGCGGCGTTCTTGTGCACCGAGGAGACCGTGTCGATCGATGCGGCGATCCGCATGCTCGGCATCGAGCTGCTCCGCGCGATCGCGATCACGTCGGCGCTCTACGGCCCGGCACGACCGCCGCTCGCGGAAGATGCCGATCGGCTGCAGATCGCCGCGATGCGCACCGCAACGCTCGCGCGCCAGTTCAACGGCGAGCGCGCGAAGGCCGACATCGTCTATGCCGCCGGGTTGCTCCACGACATCGGCCACGTCGTGATGATCAACTGCCTGCCCGACGAGTATCTCAAGGTTCGCGCCGCGCGCGCGACCGGCGTGCCGATGCTCGTCGCCGAGCGCGAGATCCTCGGCTGCGATCACGCCGCGCTCGGCGCGCACCTGTTGACGATGTGGGGCCTGTCTCACGAGCTCACCGACGCGGTCGCGTTTCACCACGACCCGTGCAGCGCGCCGCCCGAGCATCGCTACGCCGCCGCGGTCGTCCACGCCGCCGACGTCTACGCCGCCGACGAGCGCGATCTGCTCGATGTCGGCTGTCTCGAGTCCGTCGGGTTACGCCGCGACGTCGAGGCGTGGGCCGCGTTCGCCGCGACCTGATTAACCTGCACGGTGCCGCCGAGTCACCGGGTGATGATGCGTGTGAGCTCGTGCGTCGTCCTCGCAACCGCGGCGTGCAATCCCGCCGCACCCGCGGCATCACAACTCGATGCGCATGCCGCGCAGATCGATGCGCCATCGCGCGTGACGCCGGATGCGATCAACCAAGACGCCGGAGCCGGCGCGATCATTCCCGTCACGATGGTGACGCTCGCGAACGGCAACGAGATCCCGACGGTGCAAGTCTCGATCGGCGGCAGCGCGCCGTTCACCGCCGAGCTCGACACCGGCTCGGTCGGCCTGCGTGTCGTCACCGGCACGATCGCCGACAGCGCATGGACGATCGGCACCACGGCATCGTCGGTCGTCTACGGCTCCGGCGTGATCGCGGCAGGCACGATCGCGACGGCGAACGTCACGATCGGTGATCTCGCGACGACCACCGCGATCGCCGTCGAGGACATCACGGCGGTGAGCTGCACCGCGGCGAAGCCGAGCTGTCCTGCAGACGGCGTGGCGGCGGCAGACTTTCGCTTCTCGGCGACGTTTCCTGCGATCCTCGGCGTCGGCTTCCGCGCAAACGCGAACATCGCGAGCCCGCTCGTCGCGATCGGCGCGAACCATCAGTACGCGTTGGCGCTGCCGATCTACGGCGGCTCGGCCGGCGCGATCACGATCGATCCCGACGCGACGACGATCGCGCGCTTCGCGCAGACGCGCGTCCAGCTTCCCGTCGACGGCGTCGGCTTCGACGATACGACCGTGCCGTTCTGCGTCAACGCGCTGTGCGTGACCGGCCTGCTCGACACCGGTCAGCCCGCGACGCAGCTCGCGACCAGCGCCGACGCGGATCTCGCGAAAGCCGGCGTGCCGGCCGGATCGACCACGGCGCCGGCGGGAACCGGCGTCGACATCATCGTCGACGCGAACGCGGCCACGACCTGGTCGTTCGTCGTCGGCTCGACGCCGACCGCCGGGGTCGATCTGATTCGCTTCGACGGCACGGCGGCCGTGTCGAATCTCGGCGTCGCGCCGTTCCACATCTTCGACATGTTCTACGACTACGCCGCCGGCGTGATCGGCGTCGCGGCCAAGCTCTAGGACACATAGATCTCTGATCGAGCCCGAGCCCAAGCCGCAGGCTGGAGCCCGAGCCCGATCTTCCTCTGATCTGCGAGGTGATCGTTTACAGAATCGAGGCTCGGCCGACGATCGGCATCGGCCATCTCTGATCGAGCCCGAGCCCAAGCCGAAGGCTGGAGCCCGAGCCCGATCTTCCTCTGATCTACGAGGTGATCGTTTCGGATCACAGAATCGAGGCTCGGGCGCGGGCGACGCTGATCCGATCGGCGTTACGTTCCACGGCGCTAGGGATACGAAACCATCAGCTGATTGCCGTCGGGATCGGCGATGACGATCACGTCGGAGCCCCACCACGATTGCTCGTGCGCGATCGCGTTCGCGGCGAGCGCGCCGCGCAACGCCGCGATGCCGTCGGCGTCGAGCGAGACGAACAGTCGGCCGCGATCGCGGCGCGTCTTGTCCTCGCACAAGATGACCTCGCAGCCGTCGCGCGAGATCTGGCACACGGTGCCGGTGCCGTCGCCTTCGTGCCAGTCCTTCGCGAACCCGAGCGCGCTTTGATAGAACGCGAGCGAGCGTGTCAGATCGTCGGTGAACAGCACGGGACGCGTGTACCAACCGGCCATCGCGTGACGTTACAGCGTTTGCAGGAACGCGACGAGGTCGGCCTGATCTTGTGCCGACAGCGCCATGTTGAAGCGCGAGTTGTAATACGTGACCACGTCGGCGAGCGTCGCCGCCGAGCCGTCGTGGAAATACGGCGGCCGCATCGCGAGCCCGCGCAGCACGGGGACCTGGAACTTGTTCATGTCGGCCCACTTGCCGGTGATGAGCGCCATCCCCGGATCGGTGGTCTGGATCATCGTGCCGTCGGACGTGCGTCGGAACGTGTAGACGGGCACGTCGGCACCGGGCGTCTGCGTCGACACGCCGATATCGACCGGCGCGTTGATCGACAAGTTGCCGGCGTTCGCCGCGTCGTGGCAGCTCGCGCACGTGCCTTCGTAATCGGAGAGCCCGGTGACGTCGTTCACGCCGGCGACGCCGGTGATGAAGATCGTCGTCGTGTTGAAGATCGCCTGGCCGCGCGCGATCGACGCTTGCTGCGCGTTCGTCGCGCCGGCCCACGCGTCGTAAAGCGCGAACGCGGTCGGCGTGTGATCATCGAACGGGCCGTTCTCGCCCGCGGTGTAGCTTTGCGCGGCGAGCGCGGCCGTGCCGCCGAGCGCGCCGGATCCGTCGAGCGCGCCGGCCGCGTCGTCGGTCACCTGCGCGGTCGAGATCGAGCTCTCGAACCCGACGATCTGTGCCATCTGCGCCGGGTCGGCCGAGGTCGCTTGCGCGTGACCGAGCGTGGCGTCGGTGGCCTGCGACGTCAGTGTCGCCTCGCGACCATCCCACATGACCGTCGCGAGAAATCTTAGATTCGTCGACGGCAACGGCCGGCGAAACAGCGACAGCTGCGCCGCGCTCGCGTAGCCGTACGGATCGGCGACGTTCGCGAGCGTGAACTCCGCGCCGGCGGGCATCGCGATGCCGACGCGGATCACCGCTTTCGTCAGCAGCATGCTGTACGCGGTTTGTTTCGCGGCGAGCGTCGACACGTCGGCGTTCGGCGAGGTCGCGCCGTCGACGACGCGAAACAGCGGATCCGTGCCGTTCGTCGCGGTGAACTGCGCCTGCACGTACGCCGGCGTGATCGTCCAGCCGGTCGCTTGGACGTGGCACGTCGCGCACGTGCGGCCGTTCGTGCCGAGCACGGCGAAGAACGGATTGGCGGGATCGAAGCCGCTGCCGAACGTGCTGTCGCCGTAGCCCGTGCCGTCGCGCGCACTGCCCATCGCCATGATGGGCGCATCGCTCGGGATCGCACCGTCGCCTGCCCCGTCGCGAGTCGGCGATGCGTCGGTCGGGCCGATGCCGGCATCGCCGGCGAGCCCGAGCGAGCCCGCGGCGTGTGACGAGCACGCGGCCAAGCCCGCGAGGGCGATCCCAGCAGCGCGATGCATCGTTTGGAGCGAGCAGGTGCAAATCCGGTGCTCGTCTCGAACACTGTCTCCCGCGCTCTGCCGGGTAAAACCCGCACGCCGAGCGTTCGGGCACGCTACGTGAGTCGTTTCGATCCAGCTCGCAGCGAATCCGGCTCGTGGGCATGATCGGGGCATTCATGAGGTCGTCGTCGCGGGCGGTTCGCATCTTGGTGGTCGACGACGACGTCGTGTTGTTGCGCTCGCTGACGCGCGCGATGCACCGCGCCGGCTGGCTCGTCACCGACGCCGAGAGCGGCGAAGCAGGCCTGCAAGCGCTCGAGCGCAGCACGTTCGACGTGATCGTCGCCGACTTTCAGATGCCCGATGTCGACGGCCGCACCGTGCTCGCCGCCGCACGTTGCTCGTCGCCGAACAGCGTGCGCGTGATCATGACCGCCGCGCGCGTCGATCCCGCGTATGCATTCGCGCAACGGCTCGCCGCGAAGCCGATCGGCCCCAGCGAGCTGTGCGAGCTCGTCGAAGATGCGCTCGTCGGTGGCACAATGCGCGAATGACGAAGATCGATGCCGCGACTCATACGCCGAGTCAGTTTCCTGTCGACGTCCGCGTTCGTGCGCACACGTTCGTCGCCGACGCGAGCGTCGAAGCCGGCGGCGGCGACAGCGCGCCCGGGCCGCACGATCTGTTCGACAGCGCGCTCGCGACCTGCAAGGCGATCACCGCGATGTGGTACGCGAAGCGCCACGCGATCCCGCTCGAGCGCGCGGTGGCGCATGTCGAGAGCGACGCGACCGACG
>DASXEF010000743.1:0-6021 GCA_036490255.1 Kofleriaceae bacterium | reverse complement strand
CGCGGCGGTGCGCAAGACCGCGCCGGCGGCGCTGATCGACGTCCATCACCCGCGGCTCGAAAAGGACATCGGCTACTTCTATCTCGGCGGCTTCGACGACACGCGCGACGAAGCGAGCCGGCCCGGGTTCTCGTACGACTTCGACGCGATCGAAGTGCTCAACGGCTATCAAGATACGAACCGCCGCACGATCGATCGCGTGCTCAAGGACTGGTTCGCGCTGCTCGATCGCGGCCACATCGTCACCGCGACCGGCAACTCCGACACGCATCACCTCGACTACAACATCGGCGGTTATCCGCGAAACTACGTCAGCGTCACGAACGACGACCTCGCGACGTTGGATCCGAGCGCCGTCGCGGCGAGCGTCAAAGCGCACCACAGCTTCTTCACGACCGGGCCGATCGTCGACGTCAACATCGGCGGCATCGGCATGGGCGAGCTCGCGCCCGCGCCCGGCGGCAAGGCAACGCTCGAGATCCGCGTCCGCGCCGCACCGTGGGTGAGCGTGTCGCGCGTGATCATCTACGTCGCGGGCAAGGTCACCAAGACGTTCGAGCTGCCGAAGTTGCCGACGAGCGGACCGCTCGCGGCGATCGTGCCGATCGAGCGGTTTCATCAGAAGTGGCCGTTCACGGTGCCGAACGACACCTACGTCGTCGTGCGCATCGAAGGCGATCAGTCGCTGTCGCCGGTGGTCGGCGGCGGCAAAGACGTCACCGTGTTCCCGTTCGCGATCACGAACCCGGTCTTCGTCGACGTCGACGGCAACGGCAAATACGATCCGGTGCTGCCGCACGGCGCGCACGCGAAGAAGGCGCCGTGACGATCGCGGCACTGCTCCTGTTCCCCGAGCTCACGCAGCTCGATCTCACCGGGCCGTACGAGGTGCTCGCGCGCATTCCCGGCATGACCTGCGAGCTCGTCGCGAAGACGCGCGCGCCGGTCGCCTCCGAATTCGGCCTCGTGATCGTGCCGACCGCGACGTTCGCCGACGTGACGAGCGCCGATCTGCTGTTCGTGCCCGGCGGCCGCGGCATCTCCGGCGCGATCGAAGACGCCGAAACGCTCGCGTGGGTTCGCGCGCTCGGCGCGTCGGCGCGCTGGATCACGTCGGCGTGCACCGGCGCGCTCGTGCTCGGCGCCGCCGGCCTGCTCGACGGCTATCGCGCGGCGACGCACTGGCTCTCGATGGAGCTGTTGCCGATCGTCGGCGCGATCCCCACCGATGCGCGCGTCGTGCGCGATCGAAATCGGATCACGAGCGGCGGCGTCACCGCCGGGATCGATCTCGCGCTCGACATCGCCGCCGAGCTCGCCGGGCCGAGCGTCGCCGAGCGCATCGCGCTCAACGTCGAATACGATCCCGCGCCGCGCTGGCCCGGCCATCCGCGGAGCGCGGCGCACGAGCGCGTCGACGAGCTTCGTCGCGCGATGGCCGAGCGTCAGGCGGCGCGACGCGCGCTGTTAGAGCGTCATCGCTAGCATTTCGCGGCTGCGGCGCAGCGCGATCGTGGTCTCGACGCGCTCGGGCTTGCCCCAATCGCTCCACTCGATGCCGTCGAGCTGCATCGCGGTGAGCCGCGCGGCCTGTCGCTCCAAGATGTCCTTCGAGAAGCTGACCGGCAACAGCGCGCGATAGATGTATTCGATCGCGTCGGATTCGTCGGCCGTGCCGACGAGCGGCACGAACGAGTCGAGGATGTCGATCATGTGCGGCTCGGCGGCACGCGCGAGCTCCCACAATGCGTCGACGCTGCCGCACGTGACCATCGTGTTCCACAGCGCGCCGCGACGGCCGAGCTCGTTCGCGCGCGCGACGTCGGGCTTTTCGACGAACCCGGTGACGCGCCGGACTTGCGGCACCTCGACGGTGCGCTCGCCGAGCGTGAGGTAACCGAGCTCGGGGTCCGGCTCGGTCGGCTGCACGCCCAAGATCACGACGGTCTCGCGCAGGCGCGACGCGACTCGACGCGCGCATGCGAGCTGCTCGACGTAGCGCGCGGCCGGCGCGACGTAGTGGTCGGTCGGCGTCAGCGTGACGATCGCGTTCGGGTTCCACCGCTTGATCATCGCGATCGCGACGTAGATGGCGAGCCCGGTGTCGCGCGACGCCGGCTGGCAGAACACGTGGTCGCTGCGCCCTTCGACCTGCGGCGCCGCGATCTCCGAATGATTCGTACCGATGACCGTCATCGTCCGCGACGGCGGCGCGAGCTGGTTCAACCGGTCGAGCGTGTGCTCGAGCATCGAACGCTCGCCGAGCAGCCGGCAGTATTGCTTCGGCGTCCGCTGGCCGAACCGGCGCTCGACATACTCGGCGAGTCGAGTGCCCTCGCCGCCTGCCAATGCGAGGTTCCAATCCAATCCGACGTGCTCGCTTTCGGTCGGTTCGGTTTGTGAGGTGCGAAGCTGCGACGACATCGATGGTCCCGCGTGCAGCTATGCGGATTTCGTGCCCGCAAGATCCGCGCAGATCGAAGCGATTTCAAACCCGTGCGCTCGCGCGGAACGGGCGCCGCCGCATTGCCGAGCGTGCGCGCTCGATCTAGTAGGCGGCGAGCTACTCCCGGCCGGGATTCGCGAGCCCGAGCCGGTGCAGCATCTTGTGGATCGACATGCGATCGATGCCGGCCGCGCGCGCGGCCGCCGAAATATTTCCGTCGTGTTGCGCGAGCAACCGCGAGATGTAGCGGCGTTCGAACTCGCTGATCACGTTCTGCTTGGCGTTCTTGAACGGGATCGAGACGTCGACCGGCACGGTCATCGTGCCCTCGGCCGCGGTCTGCGTCTGCGACGGGGTGACCGTGATCGACGGCTCCGAGTGCACCGCCGACGACGGCGCACGGCGCAGCGAGTCTTCGCTATCGGGCGCCTCGGACAGCAGCACGGCGCGCTCGATCACGTTGCGCAGCTCGCGGACGTTGCCCGGCCAGTCGTGCTTCGACATCAGGTCGATCGTCTCCTGCGCGATCGACGCGGTCTCGCCACCCGGCGTGGTCGCCAGGATGTGCTCGATCAACAGCGGCAGGTCGTCCTTGCGCTCGCGCAGCGGCGGCACGTGAATGCGCGCGACCGCGAGCCGGTAGTAGAGGTCTTCGCGAAAGCGGCCGCGGTTCACTTCGACGCCGAGGTCGCGGTTCGTCGCGGCGACGATGCGGACGTCGACCTCGATCGTCTTCGTGCCGCCGACCCGGCGCACTTCCTTGCGCTCGAGCACGCGCAACAGCTTCGGCTGCATCCCGAGCGGCAGCTCGCCGATCTCGTCGAGGAACACGGTGCCGCCGTGTGCGCGCTCGAACGCGCCGGCATACGACGCGGTCGCCCCGGTGAACGCGCCGCGCTCGTGGCCGAACAGCTCGCTCTCGATCAGGTTCGGTGGGATCGAGCCGCAGTCGAGCACGACGAACGGGCCCTTCTCGCGCGGCGAGTGATCGTGGAGCGCTTCGGCGACCAGCTCTTTACCCGCGCCGGTCTCGCCGGTGACGAGCACCGTCGTGTCGCTGCGCGCGAGCTTCTCGAGCCGCGCGAACAACTCGCGCATCTTCACCGAGCGGCCGATCATCGAGCCGTAGCGATCGGTATCGGCGAGCTCGATCTCGACCGATTCGCCGAGCGGCTCGAACTTGAGCCGCGTGCTGCCGAGCGCGATCTGCGCGCCGCTCGCGATGTAGACGTCGTTGACGCGCAGGCTCGACACGTACGTGCCGTTCGTCGAGTCCAGGTCGCGCAGGCGATAGCCGCGATCGTCGAGCCGGATCTCGCAGTGCAGGCCGGAGACCTTCGAATCCGACAGCTGGACGTCGTTGCCGCGGCGCGCGCCGATCCGGATCACCGACGACTCGACGTCGCGCACCAGGCCGGCGTCCGGACCGCTGACGACTTCGATGCGGCAGCGTCGGAGGCGCGCACTGGTGACGCGACCGCCGATGTACGTGACCCATGTCCCGCTGCGCAGGTCGTCGACCGGCATGTCGCGGCACACTACCACAGTGATACGGTCGCGCCGATGATCCCGCCGCCGGACGATCTCGTGCGCTGTCCCGAGCTCGACGACGCCTGGTCCGTCCGCGGCGCCGGCGCGCGGTTGGACGCGGTGCGCCGCGCCGGCCGCGCGCTCCACGATCGCATCGTCGCTGCGGGCGCCGCGCAAACCGTCCGGACGGCGGACGTCGCGACGTTCCCGTACCCGACGAAGTTCGGCCTGCAGGGCGTCGCGAGCATCCCGGTGCCGTACCTGTTCCTGCGCAATCGAATGCACCTCGTCCAGGTGAACGTCGACGGTCGGACCGTGTCGATCCTCGTCAACCCGACCGACGCCGAGCGCAGCGCCGCCGCGCCCTACTTCGCCCGGCTGACGAAGCGGTTCGGGCGAATCCTCGGCGCGGTGCACAACAGCGTCGCGAGCGCGCTCGAGACGTGGCGGATCGCGCCGGCCGCGATCGACTACGTGACGTTCGATCACCTGCACGTGCAGGACCTGCGCGGGCTGCTCGCGCCGGGCATCGGCGGCCGGGCGTTCTTGCCCAATGCGCGCTTGCTCGTCCAGCGCGGCGAGCTCGACACGCTCGCGCGCCTCCACCCGCTGCAAGCCGATTGGTACATCCCCGAGTGCCTCGCCGGCGTGGCTGCCGACCGCATCATCGCGCTCGATGGCGACTACGCGATCGGCAGCGGCTTCGCGATCGTGCGCACGCCGGGTCACACCGGCGGCAATCACACGCTCGTGATGGTGACCGAGCGCGGCGCGTGGACCGTCAGCGAGAACGGCATCTGCCTCGACGCGTACGTCCCGGGGCTCAGCGAGATCCGTGGGCTCGCGAAGCACGCGCGCGAGCACGCCGTCGAGTGCATCTTGAACGCGAACACGCGCGAAGCATCGCTCGATCAGTACACGTCGATGGTGCTCGAGAAGACGCTGGCGTCGCCGATGCCGGATCGACCGGAGCTGCCGCAGATCTTGGCGTCGTCGGAGCTCGTCGCCCACGTGTTGGCGCCGACCCTGCGACCGACGTTCGCGATCGAGCCGCCGGGTTAGTTCGCCGCCGAGCCGGTGTCCGGCACGACGTCCGCGGGCATCGTCGCGAGCTTGAGGACCTCGTCGGTGCGCTTGTGCTCGCTCTCGCGCTGCGATGGCAGCAGCAGCTTGTCGCACGCATCGAGCGCCTTCTGATTCGCCGCGCGAGAGACGCAATCGATCACGGGCTGCGCCCAGTGATCGTCGACGCACGCCTCGGTGACGACGCGCTTCATCGTGGCCTGCACGCGCGCGACGTTCTTGGCCGCCGCCGGCGGCATGTGGCCGCGGGCATCGGCGACCATGCGATCGACCGCACCGGTCACCGCGCTCGCGCAATCGGGTTTGCTCGAGCACGCCGCGGCGGCCAGTGCCAAGACGATCCACACGCGCATGCCGCATTAGACAACTTGGCAGCGCCGCGTGCCAGTGCGACGCGCGGGCCACGGCGAAACGTGTAGTTGCGCGGGCGCGCCCGTTGCTATGGTTGGCGTCGATGTCCGCGATCGTCTCGCTCCTCCGCGTCATGAGCCTCCGCGACGCCGAGGCGCTCACCCTCGAAGCGAACAAGGTGCCGAGCCTGCGCCGCCGCGGCAACGTCGAGGTGATGTCGATGCCTGCGATCGAGCCGAAGCTGCTCGAAGACTTCATCGCGCCGCTGGTCGCGGGCAAGTCGCTCGACGACGGCCCGCTGATGGTGAGCTTCGCCGACGACGAAGGCACGGCGTATCCGATCACGATCGAGCGCGCCGCGAGTGGCCTGCGCGTCGTCGCGCGCAAAGGCGCCGCGAAAGCGCCGGTCGCGAAGCCGAAGCCGACGGTGGTCGCCGTCGCCGAGACGCCGCGCGCGCCGGCTCCGGTCGCGGTGACTGCGCATGCCGAGGTCGCGCACGATCACGCCGCGATCCGCGAACGCCTCGCCCAGTTGCTCGCGGCGCCGATCGCGGTCGGCGGCGGCCGCGGCGCGTCCGACGTGTTCGTGTCGACCGGCCAGCAAACGCGCG
>DASXEF010000721.1:0-2217 GCA_036490255.1 Kofleriaceae bacterium | reverse complement strand
CACTTGCCGTCCTCGACGGCCAAGTACACGCCCGCGCCGATCGCGCCGGCGGCGCCGACTGCCGTGATGTATTTCCAGCCGCCCCAGCGACCGCCGCCCGTCGCGACCGGCTCGCCGGTGTCGTCGTGGTGCTCGTCGGTGTTGCCCGACGACGGCGCGCTGACGTGCTCGCCGGTGTGATCGACGGCCGTGGATTTGGGCGCACCCTCGCCGACCAGCACGTCGATGCCGGCGGCGGGATTCTCGCCCGCGAGAAACCGCGCCAGCGCCTTCAATCGATCGGTCGACGGATCGGGATCGAGCGCGACGCTCGCGCGCCGGATCTCGCGCCCGGTCTCGAGGCTGATCAACGAGCCGACGATCGCCGCATGACCTTTGACCTGCTCGATGCTGATCACGGCGACCGACGGCGCCTTGATCGAGTTCGCGAACGCAGCGGCAAACTGCGCCTCGTGCGCGTCGCGCGCCGCATCACTCGAGAATAGAAAGCCGGTCCAGCCACGCGTGTGAATCGCCTGATCGAGCTCCGCATCGATCGTCACCGCGGTCTCGGTGTTCGCGCGCACCGTCACGTAGTGCGTGCGCGACGGCTGCTTGTTGAGCATCACGAGCACGCGGTAGTCGCCCGGCGCGAGCGACAGCTGCGTCGAGCCCTGGCCGCGATAGGCCTCGTCGACGAACACCGCGCCGCCGTCCTGCGCGACCTTGATGTTGAGCTTGCCCTGGCCGGCTGCGGCGACCTCGCGCTTGACCTGATCGAACGCGGTAAACGCGTCCGAGCCATACGTGCCGCGCGACACCGCCGCATCCGGGAAGCTGTGCAACAGCTCGGCGAACGCGCTCTTCATCGCACCCGGATCGCCGACGCGCTGCTCGCTCAGCGCGAGCGCGATCAGCGCCTTGCTCATCGGCTCGCGCAGCGTCTGGTTCTTCGCGAATGCGCCCGAGTTCGCGCGCGCGACATCGAGCAGCGGGCCGAGCGTCTTGATCGACTCGTCGAACTTGCCGCCGACCCACGCGCGAAACCCGCGGTCGACCTGGTCCGCGAAATCGGACGGCAACCCCTCCGGCGTCAGCGCGGGCTTCGAGACGCCGGTCTCGTACGTCAGGCGAATCTGCTCGCCGGCGATCGTCTTGTTGAGGTGCGTGAGCTCCTCGACGATCGGCAAGAGCAGCCGTGTGGCGTCGGCCGGACGCTCGTTGGTGTAGGCCTCGAGCACGATGCCATCAGCGCTGGCAAACGAGCAGATCAGACAGATGGCAAGCGAGACAAGTGCAGCACGTCTCATCAACATAGGCCCCGTATCGGCACTCCGTGCAAAGAGTTGCGAGACTACCCCGAAAACGACGAAGGCCGCCCGAAGGCGGCCATCGCTGCGCAGTTGAAAGCGATTACTGAGGCATCGAAACGGTGAAGCCGACCGGGATCGTGTTCGCCGGATCGTTGCCGTCGTCTGGTGCGTGGCAGTGCCACGTCACGGTGCCACTCACGACCGCCTTGACGTCCTCGGGCCAGACTTGACCGGCCGCGGTCGTCGTCGGGTTGAGCGCCGGCGCGCCTTCGCCCTGATGCGAGATGCCGGACGTGCCATCACCATTGACGTGAATCACGTAGGTCGCCGTGCCGGTGTTCTTCCAGTTCACGACCGTGCCGACCGCGACGTTCACGGGTCCGGCGAGCACGAAGTCCGGGAAGGCGCACTTGCCGGTCGCGTCGACGTCCATGTCGATCTCGAGCGTGTTCGCGACCGCGAGAGCCGCGGTGCTGGTCGCTGGAGCAACCGTCGTGGTTCCACTCGCCATCGGAGTCGCCGTGACGGTCAGCGTGCCGGCCATCGACGTCGCATCCGTCGACGGGATCGCCGTCGTCGGGACCATGATGGTCGCTTTCGCGGTCGCCGTGCCGTTCATCGTGATGTTGACCATCGAGCTATCGAGCGTCACCGGCCATTCGCTGATCGCCGTGCCGCTCGCATCGGTCACTGCGGCCGTCAGCGCGACAACGCCGCTGAAGCCGTTCGCGCCGGTCACGGTGATGGTCGACGTGATCGTGGAGTTCAGCTGAGCGCTGTACGTCGCCGTGTCGGTGGCGACCGTGACGGTGCCCGCACCCGAGCTCGGCGCCGGGCATGCGGTCGCGCAGTCGTTGCCGTCCATGACGGTGCCATCGGCGCACGTGCAGGTGTCGCCACCGCCGCCCCCTCCACCACCGCCGCC
>DASXEF010000707.1:0-10485 GCA_036490255.1 Kofleriaceae bacterium | reverse complement strand
TGTCGTCGAGCTTGAGCAGCGTCCACGGCGCTTTGATCGCGTCGCGGAAGGCGTCGAACGTGCCGACGTCGTCGACGAGCTTGGCGTCTTTCGCTTCGTCGCTCGTGAACAGGCCGCGATCGATCAGGGCTTTGACGGCGTTCGGATCGAGCTTGCGCTCGGTCGCGATGATGTCGACCATCGTCGCGTAGCGCTGATCGAGGATCGCGCCGAGCGTCTCTTCCATCTCCTTCGACGGCGCATCGCGCGTCAGCGGCTCGGCGGCGCCTTTGTACGCGCCGATGTGGATGAAGTCGGCGGTGACACCGAGCTTGTCGAGCAGACCTTTGATGTGGATCGGCATCGCAGCCGGCCCGGTGATCGCGACGTCGCCGACCGGCGCGACCCCGATCTGATCGCACGCCGCGAGCAGTAGATAGCTCGCGTTGTTCGCGTTCTCGGCGTGGCAGCGCAGCTGCTTCTTCGCCGCGCGAAAGTCGTGCATCGCGCCGCGCAGCTCGACGAGGTCCGGCACGCTCGCGTGCAGATCGCCGACGCGCAGCACGAGCCCGGCGAGCTGGTCGTCTTTGGCGAGCGCGCGCAGCCGCTCGATCAGCGTGCGCAGCTCGACGCCCTTGCCGCCGGTGAACGAGAACGTCGCGCGCTCGACGACGTCGCCGGAGATCTTGAGCACGCCCCAGTGCGGCTTCTGCGCGTCGTAGTCGGCCGAGTGCTCGGGCGCTTCGTAGAACCCGGGTTTCTCGACGCCGTCCTTGATCTTCTTCAGCGTGCCGGCGAAGTCGAAGCCCTTGTCGCGGTCTGCGTGCGGGGTTTCGTGCTCGACGTGATCGAGCGGCGACGGATTACTACACGCGGTCGCGGCTACGGCGGCGAGGACGAAGCGACGAGCGGACATGCCTCGCGTTTTAACACGCTAGCCAGATGAAGAACCGTCGCCGCTGGCCGGAGCGGGCGCGGGTGCCGGAGCGGGTGCCGGAGCAGGCGTCGCCGCCGAGCCGGATGCATTTTCGTTCTCGCCGGCGCCGAGGATCTCGAGCTGCTTCTTCGCTTTCGGCGAGCCCGGAAACGCGTCGAGATACGCCTTCCACGACGCGACGGCCTGGTCTTTGTTGCCTTGCTGTTGATACGTCTCGGCGATGCCGGCGAGGGCGGGCTCGTAGCGCTGCGACACCGCGAGCGCCGTGCGGAACTTCGAGAACGCGCTCGAGAACTGCTTCGCGTCCAGGTAGCAGTAGCCGATGCCGGTCAGCGCCTCGACGCCGGTCGGCTTCTGCACGAGCGCGTTGTTGTACATCTCCATCGCGCGCGGGCAGTTGGTCTCGGCCAGCTTGCCGGCCTTCGCGACGAGCGTGTCGTAGTCGCCGCCACCGTCGTTCTGCGGCGGGGGTGGATTGGGTTTCGTGCCGTGGTCGTGGTCGTGGTCTTCCGCCGGCATCGGATCGGTCTTGGCGACGACGGTCTCGAGCCGCTTCGCGATCGCTCGCGCGACGTCGTGATCGGGGCTCGCCGAAAGCACTTGATCGACGAGCGGACGCGCATCCGCGGGCTTGCCCTGCTGGAACGCGATCAGCGCGAGCTCGATGCGAATGCGCGGATCGTCGGCGGTCGTGTAGTCCTTGAGATCTTTAAGCGCGTCGTCGAAGTAGGTGTCGCGCGCGTCGGTTTGCGCCGCGGCGAGTGCGACCGCACGCGCGAGATCTTTGTCGTCGGCACCTTTGGTCTTCGCGACCTGCAGGTAGCGATCGACCTCGTGCGCGGACTTGCCCTGCAAGCGCAGCACGTCGGCCATCGCGAGGTTCGCCCACGGATCGTCGGCCTTGGCCTTGAGCGCCTTCTGCGCGATCGCGGAGACGTCGATCGCGAGCTGCTTGCCCGCCTTGCGCAGCTTGTCGGCGTCGGCCTTGTCGGCGTCGAGCACGGCGCGATCGAGCTGGCTCTGCGCGAGCGCGGCACCGAGCCGAGCGCGCATCGCGAGCGACGGCCCGTCGGTCTTGTCGGCGAGCGCGTCGTACGCGCCCTTGAGCCGCGGCTCGACGCCGTTCGCCAGCTCGGCGCGCGATGCATCGAGTGGGTCGGCCGGCGGCGGTGCGACGGCGGAGCCGTTCGATCCATTCGCGACGACGAGCGCGGCATCGCTCGGCGCGGTCACGGCGCCGGCATCTTTCGGCGCGTTCGTCGCGACCTGGTCGTGCTTGTCGAACACGAACATGTACACGGCGCCGGCGCCGCCGGCGATCACGAGCAACGCGACGATCGCGATCCACGTGCCGGCGCGCGAGCCACGCGCGCGATTCATCGCGTCGTTGGGGTCGTCGTCGTCGAGCTTGACGCGGCCGGTATCGAACGACGATTCGTCGCCCGGATCCATGCGCACGCGGCCGGCGAACATCGGCTCGTTCTTGGCGGCGGCTGCCGAGAAATTGCCGCCGCGCGGACCTTGCGGCATCGCCGCGATCGATTCGCTCGGTCGGATCTCGCTGCTCGCCCACGCGGCGGTTTGTCGGCCCGGCGCCGGTGCGGGCGGCGGCGTTTGCGCGCGCATGCCGGGACCGGTCGTCGGTGCGAGCTCGGTCGCCGCGCGCGGATCGGGGCGAGAAGGCGGCGGTGGTGGCGGCGTCGCGCGCTGCGGCCGGCGCGTCGTCGTCGGCGCTTCGTCGTCGGGATCGTCGGGCAGCACGGTGCCGCCGGCGGCGCTGATGTTCTTCGGCGGCGCCGAAGGCCGCGGGGTTGGCCGAGCCGCACGTTGCGTGCGTGCCTCGTCGGCGATCGAGAAATATTGGCCGAGCTCGGTGATGTCGCCGAGCCGCTTCCAGGTCTTGCCCGAGCGCGAGATCAGCGACTCGCGCGTCGCCACGCCGGCGACGATCCACTGCTGCAGCGTCGCGAGCTCGCGG
Source organism: Kofleriaceae bacterium (assembly GCA_036490255.1). Taxonomy (GTDB): domain Bacteria; phylum Myxococcota_A; class Polyangia; order Haliangiales; family Haliangiaceae; genus JABFXX01. The sequence continues at coordinate 7,591 of DASXEF010000707.1, read as the reverse complement.
CACGTCTTCTGCTCGCCGTTCTCGAGCCGCACGAGCCAATTGCGCTCGGTCGGACCCGATCCTTGATCGGTCATCGCCGACGGCATCGCATCGCCGAGCACCGAATCGGCGCGTTGCGCCGGCACCGGTGCGCGTACCGTCGGCGCTTCGTTCTGCGACGTCGATCGCGGCCGATTCGGATCGACCGCCGGCAAGCCGACGTTCGTCGGCGTGCGCTTGCGGATCTTGAACATGTGCCCGCAGTTCGTGCACTTGACCGTGACGCCGCCTGGCTTGAGGCGACTCTCGTCGAGCTCGTACTCGGTCTGACACTTCTCGCAGCGGACGTCCATGAATATCCGAGGGTTAGCGCGGACACTACCACGAGGTTCTCGCTCGCGCACTCGCGACCGAGTGATCGATTTCGCTATATCGTGACGGCATGTCCGACGCTCGGGATCGGGAGCGCAGCGCCGAGCGCGTACGCGTCGACGCCTTCGTCGAAGTGCACGGCATCGACGGCCAGGAGCTCGTGTTTCGCACGCGAGATCTCTCCGAGCACGGTCTGTTCCTCTACACGCGAGTCGCACGCGCCTACCCGTTCAAGCTCGGTCAGGCGCTCTCGCTCGAGCTCTACGGCTACGACGAAACCGTCCGCTGCAAGGTCGTCGTCGTCCGGGTCGTCGAGCCGAGCAGCATCGAGAGCGAGACGTATCCGACCGGCTTCGGCGTGCGCATCATCGAGACCGATCCGGCACAGCGCCACATGCTGACCGCGATGATCGAGCGGATCAAGGCGGGCGAGGTTTACTAGAGCTTCGGCCGTTTGAACCGCTGCGTGCGCGCGACGTCGCGCCACTCCGCGCTCGTCAGCTCGTAGCGGCGGTGATGCCACCACTGGTCGTCGCGCCAGACGTCGTCCTCGAAGATCGCCAAGAAGCGATAGCCGAGCTTCTCGATGATCTTCTGCGACGCGACGTTGCCGTCGATGCAGCCGATCGTGATCTTGTGCAGCCGCAGCGTCTCGAACGCCCAGCTCGTCGCGGCGAGCGCGGCTTCGCCGGTCATGCCCTGGTTCCAGAACGGCTTGCCGAGCCAGTAGCCGAGCTCGGCGCGGTCGACGCGCCACGCGCGAAACGTCCACGTGATGCGGCCGAGGCCGATCGCGCCGATCGCCTTGCCGTCGTGCTCGATCGCCCACACCAGCTCGGTCTGCTTCGCGCGATCGTCGATGCGAGCCGCGACCCACGCGCGCGTCTCGTCGAGATCGGCGTGCGCGCTCCACGACATCGTGCGCGCGACGTCGCGATCCGATGCGTACGGGAACAGCTCGTCGGCGTGGCGCGGCTCGAGCGGGCGGAGCACGAGCCGCGGCGTCGTGATCACGAGCTCGAGCGTGTCGAGGCTCGGGACAGGTCCCGGCGGTGCGCTTGCCGTCATCGTCAGTGCGCCTCGTCGGCGAGGACTTCCTCGACGGTTGCGAGCACGTCCTTGACGTCGATCAGCCGCAGCTTGTCGTCCCACGGCACGGGCACGCCGGCGGTCTTGCGAAACAGCACGAACGCGTTGTTGGGCACGCCCGAAACATTTTCCGCGGCTTCGTCGGTCATCGGTTTGTCGCGCGCGACCTCGATGACTTTGCCGTAGAGCGCGTCGTCGGTCGCTTCCTTGGCGCCGGCCGGCAAGTACAAGCCGGTCTCGGTGCGATCCTCGTCGGAGATCAGCTGCACGAGCACGCGCATGCCGAGCGGCATGATCAGCCGGTGGAGCTTGCGAGGTGGTGCGAGGTCAGAGCTCACGGTCAAATACGACCGCGCCACTCTGCTCCAGACAACGGACGCGGGTCAAGCCGGCGGCTCGGAACGACGACGACACGGCATCGAGCTGTTTGGTCAGACGCGCGTCGCGACACACGCGCGATTGCAGCTCGACGCGGCCGGCAGTCACCGCAACCGTCGACCACAGCTCCATGCGCTGCAACGTGCTCTGCAAGCTCGACGCGAGTGCGCCGGGATTCGGCGTCGCGACGACCGGTCGCGGCGCGGCCGTCACGGGCGCTTGCGGTGGCGAGGGTGCAGGAGGCGCGGCAACGTCGGCAGGTTGATCCGGCGAGCTCGCCGGCGCGGTTGCCGCCGATGCTTCGTGATGCCGACCGCCGCGCAGCGCGAAGAACGCGATGAAGCCGCCGCCGACGATCACCGCGATCGCGATCCCGAGCAGCGGCGAGCCCTGCTTCGTCTTGATCGTGGTGCCACCGACTGGCGATGCAGTGTTGCGCGCGAACCGCGGCAACGGGCGATGACACTTCGGACATCGCACGTACCCGGGCACGACCGCGACCCCACACGCAGGGCAACTCGCTCCTGACATCTCTTACGAGGATACCCGGGCTACCGACGGCGTCGAGTTTTGCGCATTCGGGTAACTAGCAAGAGGCCGAGCAGGGCAGATCCGGCCGGCGAGCCGGCGCCGGCGTCGCAGCAGCCGCCCGCCTCCGGTGCGGGCGCGACGCACGTGTTCGGGGTCTTCGCGAGCGGATAAATGCTGCAGATCGCGTCGATATCGTCGGCGGTCAGCTGCTCTTTCTTGGTCTCGCCGCAGTCTTGGTAGTTGTACATGGTGGCGTCGAGGATGAGCGGGTCAGTGGTGTCCGCACATTCGGGGACAGCGCTGCCGTTCTCGTCGACGCGCGGTGGATCGCCGGGCGCGAGGCAGGTGTGCTCGAGCCCGTGCAGGTGGCCGAGCTCGTGGGTCAGCGTGTTTTGCAGCTCGGCCTGGCACGACGCCGTGCCGAGCGACACGCCGCCGATCGCGATCGCGAAGTCGACGCCGTTGATCTCGATGTCGGCATCGACGATCGCGCCGTCGCGCGGGTTCGTGCCGTCGTCGACGTACGTCGCGGTCGTGATGCCCGCCGCCGAGTCGGCGTAGCAGCGGGCCGGATCGTCGTCGACCGCGGGCCGGCACCACGACGCGTCGCGAAACTTGATGAGGTTGACGCCGTCGTTGCCGACCTCGAGCGACTGCGGCGAATTCTCGACGATCTTGATGTACGAGCACGACGTCGTGTCGACGTCGGTGTTCCACGTCGCGATCGACGTCGAGATGATCGAAAACTCGTCGGAGCCGGCGATCTCTTTGGTGCCGTCGGCATCGGGCGTCGCGAAGATGCAGCCCGATTCCCAGTACAAGTAGTGGCCGGACTTCGTCGGGCCGGTGCGCACGAACGCGGGCTGTGCGAGCCCGGACATTGCCGCGTGATCGACGACGACGTGCTCGACGCCGAGCAGATCGGTCGCGACGTGGCTCGCGATCACGGCGTGCGCGCCGAGCTGCAAGAGCGGATCGCCGGGCATCGAGATCATGCCGTAACCGTCGACCGAACCGCCGAGCTGGCTCACGGTGACCGGACCGGCCGCCGTCATCACGACCGACTCGGTGACGATGCGCGAGTGATCCGCGGTCCACCGGCTCTGCACGTCGGTGACGTCGCCTTCGATCGTACTCGCCGACGCGACGCCGCCGATGGCGAGCAGCACGGCGAGGCAGCGCATCTTCTCGACGCTACCACGCCGTGTTATGAGGACCCACCATGGCGAAAGTGCGTGTGCGGATTGCACCGTCGCCGACCGGCGACCCGCACGTGGGGACCGCGTACATCGCGCTGTTCAACTACGCATTCGCGCGTCAGCAGGGCGGCAAGTTTGTCCTCCGCATCGAGGACACCGATCAAACGCGAGCGCGGGGCGATTCGGAGCAGCTGATCTTCGACGCGTTGCACTGGCTGGGGCTCGATTGGGACGAAGGCCCCGACGTCGGCGGGCCACATGCCCCATATCGCCAGAGCGAGCGCAGCGCGATCTACAAGGAGCACGCGCGCATCCTGCTCGACAAGGGCGAGGCGTATCGCTGCTTCTGCTCGGCCGATCGGCTCGCGAAATTACGGCTGCAACAAGAGGCGGAGAAATCCGACTTCAAAGGCTACGACCGCCATTGCCGCGACATCGCGCGCGGCGACAGCGACACCCGCGCGGCGAACGAGCCCTTCGTCATTCGCTTGAAGATGCCGATCACAGGCGACGTGACGTTCCGCGACGAGCTGCGCGGCGATGTGACGCGGCCTGCGATCAACTTCGACGATCAGGTGCTGCTCAAGACCGACGGACTGCCGACGTATCACCTCGCGAACGTCGTCGACGATCACCTGATGGAGATCACGCACGTCGTGCGCGCCGAGGAGTGGATCTCGTCGGCCGGCAAGCACGCCGTGCTCTACACCGCGTTCGGTTGGGAGCCGCCGAAGTTCTTCCACATGCCGCTCTTGCGAAACAGCGACAAGTCGAAGATCAGCAAGCGCAAGAATCCAGTCTCGATCAACTACTACCGCGACACCGGCATTCTCCCGCAGGCGCTGCTCAACTTCCTGGGCACGATGGGCTGGTCGTTCGGCGGCGATCGCGAAAAATTTTCGCTCGCCGAGATGATCGAGGTGTTCTCGTGGGACCGCATCGCGCTCGGCGGCCCGGTGTTCGATCTGCAAAAGCTGAGCTGGCTCAACGAGCAGTACATCCACGCGATGAGCGACGACGAGCTCGCCGATGCGCTGGTGCACTGGCGGCTGAACCAGGCGTTCTTCGCGAAGCTGGTGCCGCTGGTGCGCCAGCGCATCAAGAAGCTCGACGACGTGATCCCGCTGACCGAGTACTTCTTCTCGGGCGACCTCGACTACACGCCGGTCGCCAACGAGCTCAAGATCGAGGGCGTCGCGAACGTCGACCTCAAGAAGGCGCTACTCGAGTACGTCGAGCAGTTCGAGACGCGCGACGGCTGGTCCGTCGCGATGCTCGAAGAGGTCACCGCGAAGTGGCTCGAGGCGCGCGGCTGGCAGCAGAAGCAGGGCTGGCCGGTCTTGCGGCTCGCGATCAGCGGGCGCAAAGCGACGCCGCCGTTGTTCGACACCATGGTCGTGCTCGGCAAAGAGATCACGCGCCGGCGATTGCGCCGCGCCGCGGAGTGGCTCGGCAGTCGAAAATGACCGACGAGTCGGCCGAACCGCTCGAACCGCTCGAACCGCAGATCGAGTCCGAGCAGCTGCCGATGCGCACGCGCGTGCACTACGTCGCGCGCGTGTTGCTCGGCGTGTGGATCCCGGCCGCGTTGATGTACGAGCTGTCGCCGGGTTGGCCGCTCCGGATCGCGATCGCGGTCGCCGATCTCGCGGTCGTGTTCAGCCACGGCGCGTTTCGCCGCTGGTTGTTCGGCGCGGTGTTCGGTCAATGGACGGCGATCGACCGCGAGACCGTTCGCGAGCCCGGCGAGGCCGGCACGTTTTCATACAAGGTCCTGCTCGTGCTCGTGATGGTCGCCGTCGCGCTGACCCTGCAGGAGTACATCGGCGATCGCTCGTACTTCGACCGCGTGATGCACAAGTGGGCGAGCACGAAGTACTTCGAGCTCCAGACCTTCGCGTGGTGGTCGGGCTGGCGCGTGATCGGCTACGTCATACTCCCGTCGCTCCTGATCATCTGTTTGCCGGGCGAGCACCTGCGCGACTACCACGTCAGCCTGCGGCGGTTCTGGAAGCACCTGTGGATCTACGTCGTGTTGTTCTTGTGCGTATTGCCCGCGGTGCTCTACGCATCGACGACTCCCGCGTTTCGCCACACGTATCCGTTCTATCGGCTCGCAAACCGCTCTCAATTCGATTTGTGGACGTGGGAAGCGCTTTACGCAGCCCAGTTCGTCTCGCTCGAATTTTTCTTCCGTGGCTTCATTCTCAACGCGCTGCGCCGACGGCTCGGTGCGAACGCGATCTTCGTGATGATCGTGCCGTATTGCATGATCCATTACGGCAAGCCGCTCCCTGAAACGCTGGGGGCGATCGGCGCCGGCCTGATCTTGGGGACGCTCGCGATGCGCACGAAGTCGATCTGGGGCGGCGTGCTGATTCACATCGGCGTCGCGATCACGATGGATGTGCTCGCGTTGCATGGCTGTCCGCCGATCGGCAGCAATCACTTCTGCACCGACTAAAAAAAAATTCTTCGACTCGATTTTTTCCGATTGACGGAGTGGATCGCGATCCGTAGTCTTTAATTCGAGCACGGCAGTTCGATTCGATAAACGGCGCGAATCTGTCTCCTACATCTTCTATCCAGGGATCTGCCTCTGTTCTGGGAGTGCACGCCCGCACGTCGGGAAGCCCGAAGGATTATCGCGGAGCCCACCTACGAAAGTCGTAGGGGATGGAACAGCGCTACGGTCGAACGGTCGTGTTCGTTTTGAAGCCCGGTGATGACGAGTCACCGGGCTTCGCTTTTTTCGGCCGGCGACGTCGATGAGCAGATGATGAGCAGATCGCTTCTCGATGAAACATTGAACGCGTGGCGCGCGGAGCCGAGCCCGGAGCTCGCCGCACTGGTCGCACGCGCGGGCAAGATCGCAGGTGCGGGGCGCGAGGCGATCAGCGGCGTCGATCAGGCGGAGCGCGACAAGATGTGGATCGCGGTCGAGAAGGCAGGCGATCCGGCCGACATGGATCGCCTGCTCGCCGCGCTCGTCGAGACGCGCTGCGCGACGGCGATCGCGCGACTCGCCAAGCTCGCGAAACGGTCGCCCGATCCGCGGCTGCTCGAGCAGCTCGTGCGATACATCGAAGCCGATCCAGCGCATTCGCGCGGGGAAACGTCGCCGGTCCCGTTCACGTCTGCGCCGAACCGAAAGTTCTGGACGGCGTTGCTCGCGCTCGTCAAACAGCGTGGTGATGCGACGCTCGTTCCGCGGTTTGATGTGGTGACCGATCGCGTGTGCAACACGGGCTTCGAGGACTGGCTCGAGACCAAGCTGCTCGAGCTCGGCCCCGTGCTTGCCGCGCGCAAACCGAAGCGTCCGAGTGTCGCGAAGCTCGAGCGTGAAATCGCGGGACTCGAAACCGACGCGCGGCCGACGCTCGAAACTGCGGACACGCTGTTTGCGGCCGTATGGGCCGCGCCGGACGATGATGGACCGCGGAACGTGCTCGCGGACTTCTTGACCGAGCGCGGCGATCCGCGCGGCGAGTTTATCGCGCTGCAACTTGCACGCGCGGCGCGCACGCTCGACGCCGCCGGCAGGAAACGCGAGAAGGAACTGCTGAAGCGGCACAAGAAGATGTGGCTTGGACCGATCGCGCCGCTGATCCAGCCGCACTATCTGCGATTCGAGCGCGGGTTTCTCGTCACCTGCAGTCTCGAACCGAATGCCGAGCTGGAGGCCACACTCGGCTCGCATCCCGCGTGGTCGACGATCCGCGAGTTTCTCGTCCACGCGTACGCGAAGAAATCTGCGAAGGCGCTCGCTGCGATGCTCGAACGCCACGGCGCAACCGAGACCGGGAGCGCGTTCACGCGCGGAATCGAGTAGGCGATCAGCGTTTGTCGCTGGGCGGAGTCGGCGCGGTCTCGCGCCAGGTCGCGCCTTCGCCGCCCTGCTTCGCGACCGACTTGATGCCGCGCGCGAGCATGGAGAGCTTGGTCTCGATCGCGTCGGCGCGATCTTCGACCGGACCGGCGTGCATGCCGGTGTCCATGCGAATCGCGTCGCACGGGCACGCTTCGACGCACAAGCCGCAGAC
>DASXEF010000599.1:0-2294 GCA_036490255.1 Kofleriaceae bacterium | reverse complement strand
GCTCATCGAGTGACCGCGGAAGCGATACGTCACGACCTCGACGAGCGTCGGCTCGCCGGTCGTGCGCGCGCGCTCGACCGCCTCGGCGACACGGCGCTTCACCTTGATCACGTCGTCGCCGTCGAAGCGATCGCGCGCCATGCCGTGTGCGATCGCGCGCAGCGACACGTCTTCGACCGCCAGCGAGCGATACGTCGGCGTGCCCATCGAGTACTGGTTGTTCTCGCAGATCAGCACGACCGGCAGCTTCCACAGCGCGGCGAGCGCCAGGCCTTCGGCGAAGCCGCCGATCGTCGACGCGCCTTCGCCGAAGAAGCACAGCGTGACGCGACCGTCGCCGCGGTATTTGGATGCGAATGCGGCGCCCGCGGCGATCGGCACGTGACCGCCGACGATGCCGTAGCCGCCCAAGAAGTTCTTCTCCTTGTCGAACAGGTGCATCGAGCCGCCGAGGCCTTTCACGAGGCCGGTCTTCTTGCCGTAGAGCTCGGCGAGGATCGGCCTGGCCGCGACGCCCTTGGCGTACGCGTGACCGTGCTCGCGATACGTCGCGACGACATAGTCGTCTGGCATCAACGCGGCGGTCGCGCCGACGCAGACGGCTTCTTGGCCGATGATGAGGTGAAGAAACCCGCCGATCTTGCCGTTCGAGTACGCCTTGGCGGCGGCCTCTTCCATGCGCCGGATCGCGAGCATCTGGCGGTACAGCGGGGCCAATTCCGCGACGGTCGTTTCGGTGATGGATGGATCTTCATCCTCGACACGCGTCGTGTCGGGGTGAGGAGTCTTGGACGCGGTCGCCACGCGCCGACCCTACCAATGCCTATCGCCGCGGCAAACCGTTCAGGGCGTCAGATCGAACGCCGCGGTGCCGTTGGAGCCATCGGAATCGATGTTCATCGTCTGATCGAAGATGCTGTAGCTCGCGTCCGCGACTTCGACCTCGGTATACGCGGTCGGCAGCTTGTCGATCGGGAACTCGCCGGCCATGCACGGCACCGGCGCGAAGCCGAACTCTTCTTCGTCCGAGTAGAAGTTGACATTGAAGTCGGGAAACGGTGCGCAGCTCGCCGAGCCCGCCGCCGATCCCGCGATCGTCCAGGTGACTTTGACCGTGTAGAGCTCGTTCGACGGCCAGCACGATTCGTCGCGCGCGCAGACGTTGCCGCCGCTGCAATCGCTATCGGTCATGCAATAGGCGCCGGGGTCGCCCGAATCGCCGCAAGCGGCGAACGCGACGACGACGACGAGCCACGCGCGCATGCGTTAGAAATTCAGGTCGAGCGCGCAGTCGCCGCTGCCGTCGAACGTGCCGGTGACGCCGGCCGAGTCGTCCTCGTCGAACGTGGATTGGTCGAACAAGCCGACGTACGCGTAGGCGCTCGGCAGCTTGTCGATCGAGAACACGCCTTCGACGCACGGCACCGGCGCGAAGCCGAACTCGTAGTTCGTCCCGCTGAGATCGCCTTCGGTGTTGAACAACAGCTCGAGGTCGGGCGAGCTCGCGCACGTGTCCGAGCCCGCGGCCGATCCCATGATCGTCCACGTGATGCGCACGGTGCGAACGTTGCTCGCGAGCTGGCACTCTTCGTCGCGCGCGCAGACGTAGCCGCTGCCGAGCTCGCTCACGCAGTCGCTGTCGGAGCCGCAATAGCCGCCGTAGATGCCGCCGCCGCCGCCACCGCCACCATCATCTCCACCACCGTCGTCGTCGCCATACGGGCCACCGCCATAACCGGGGCCGCCGTTCGGTGTGACGCACGCGCCCACAAGACCGAGAACGAGCGGTAACACCGAGGTGCTTCGCACGACCTTACGATAGCTCATTGCGCCTGGTTGGGTTGGACGGACTTGCACGGCAACATTGCGTCTGCACGGCCGATGCCGAGGCGGATCGTCTCAGGCGTCTTGTGCTAAAGAGTTCGCCATGCGGACGCGCCTCGAGCGCTTGTATCGGTTCGAAGCGGCGCATTTTCTCCCGAAAGTGCCAGCCGGCCATAAGTGCGCGCGCATGCACGGGCACAGCTACGAGATCGAGATCGCGATCGAAGGCGAGATCGAGCCCGAGCGTGGTTGGCTGATGGACTTCGCGGCGATCGACGAACACGTGATCCCGATCATCAAGCAGCTCGATCACCAGGTGCTTAACGAGATCGAAGGATTGTCGAACCCGACGAGCGAGCTGCTCGCGGTCTGGTTGTGGACGAAGCTTGCACACGCGTTACCTCTGAGTGAGGTCGTCGTGTCCGAGACTGAATCGTCGCGTTGCGTTTATCGCGGGTGATAAGGTCGGT
>DASXEF010000555.1:0-4919 GCA_036490255.1 Kofleriaceae bacterium | reverse complement strand
GGCGGCGTCGAGCTGTCGATCGACGGCATCGACGGGCTCGGCAATCGCTTCGAGGCGCTCGGCGGTGGTGCACGCGTGCGCCTGTTGAACCGCCCGCGCTACACGTTCTCGGTCGCAGCCGCATATCACTGGGCGAACACGAACCTCGACGATACCGAGCCGTTCGAAGGCGGCTACCTCACCGTCGGCGGCGATCTCGCGGTCGCCGTCAACAACCGACTGGTGATGTCGTTCGGGCTCGGCGTCGTGCGCTACGCGGATAGCGGCGACGACGATCCGTCGACGAGCCTCTACGGTCACGTCGACATGCTGTTCGGCAGCCGCTGGGCGCGCCTGCTCGTCGAGGTCGGCGACATCGCGGCGCCGTTCGCGATCATCGGCGCCCGCTTCGCGACACGGCACGTTTCGGCCGATCTCGGCGTCGGCCTGACCGGCGACAACGTCGACGACGACTCGTCGGCGTTCGCGATGTTCGCGGTGTCGGCCCGGCTGTAAAGCGCAGGCGCCAAACGCTTCTGCGGCCGCGCTCGTCTGCCAACCAGGCCGATCGACTGACGAGACCCGGTAGTTGCTACGCCTACGCCTACGCGTTGGTCGAACCGGCTTTGAACGTCGTAATTGACCGATCGTTGCCGCCGGGTTAACCGTATGGTTTCACAGATGGCGCGACCTGCAGTACCACGTCGTTCGTTTGGCCGGCGGCGGGCGCGACGCGTCCGCCAGATGCAGTCGGTCGGACTGCCGACGCCGCTGCACTCCGTGTCGACGCCGATCGACGGCGGCCAAGACTCCACGTTGCGCGTGCTCGGCTCGGGCGACATTGCGTTCCAGGCGATCCTCGACCGCATCCGCGCGGCCGAGAAATCGGTCGAGATCCGCGCGTTCCTGTGGCGCGACGACGATGCCGGCAACTTGCTCGGCGAAGCCGTGCTCGCCGCCGCCGATCGCGGCGCCGACGTGACGATCCACAAAGATCGCATCGCCGCAGTCTACGAATACACCGGCGGCAACAAGCAGAGCTTCTTCCACAAGCGCGTCGATCCGATCCGCGGGCTCCAGGCGTGGTTCTTGGGCGCGGTCTATCGCGCGCCGGGCTCGTTCAAGCAGCGGCCGAACCCGCTCTCCGAGCGGATCCTGGCGCACCCGAAGATCACCGTCGAGCACATGCGCAAGCGGTTCGATCACAGCAAGATCTACATCGTCGACGATCGCTACCTCGCGCTCGGCTCGATGGGCATCGGCGACAACCACCGCAACGACTGGCTCGACGTGATGGTCGAAGCGGAGGGTCCCGAGCACGTCGCGCGATTGCGCGAGCGCATGGCCGGCCACGACGAGTTCGACCCGTCGCGCGGCCTGGATTTTCTCGTCCACTCGCGCGAGGCGCATCGCAAGAAGAGCTGCCCGATGATCAGCCATCGGCTCGCGCTGATCGACGCCGCGCAGGAATCGCTGACGATCGAGATGGCGTATCTCGGCGATCGCCGTTTCACCGCCGCGCTCGGTCGCGCCGTGCAGCGCGGCGTCGCGGTCAAGCTCGTCACCGCGGATCAGGCCGACGTGCTCGGCGCGACGAATCGCGCGACGTGCGACGCGCTGATGCGGATCACCGGCGCGCCGCAAAACCTGACGATCGTGCTGTTGCCGCGCATGGTGCACAGCAAAGTCGTCGTGATCGATCACCGCTGGGCCGACGTCGGCTCGGCGAACTTCACGGCGCTCTCGCACGGCGTCTACGACGAGATCAATCTCTACGCCGACTGCGCGCCGTTCGCGCTCGCGCTCGAAGCCGAGATCACGAGCCACTGCGAGGCCGGCGGCCGCATCGCCGATCAACGATTGACGTGGCGCCGCATGTACTCCGGGCTCGAAGCGGCGATCGTCGCGTATCAGAGCCGTCGAGGCGGGTGAGCCGTGGCGCGAGACGTCGTCGTTCTAGATCCGCTCAAGCGCGAGCGCCGCGCCCAGATCCTCGAGGCGGCGAAGCACGTGTTCGCCGACGCCGGCTATCACGGCGCGTCGATCCACGCGATCATCGAGCGCGCCGACATCGCGCGCGGCACGTTCTATCTCTACTTCGAGAGCAAGTCGGCGGTGTTCTCGTCGATCTTGGATCAGGCGATGGCGGAGCTGCGCCGCCACATGCATCGCATCGAGGTCGACAATCCCAAGATCCCGCCGCAGCTGCAGCTGCGCGCACAGGTGATCGAAGCGGTCGAGTACGTCGTGCAGGATCGGCCGCTCGCGATGCTGCTGCTCTCGGCCGGCCACACGCCGGATGCCGAAGCCGCCGAGCGACTCGATCAGTTCTTCGGCGAGATCCGCGATCTGCTGCGCCGCGCGTTCGAGTCCGGTCAGGAGATCAAGCTGCTGCGCGCGGTCCAGCCCGAGCTGCTCGCCGCCGCGATGCTCGGCATGATCCGCGGTGTGGTCGAGCTGTTGGTGTCGAAGCCCGACGCGCCGCCGGTCGCCGCTGCCGTCGACGAGCTGCTGACGGTCGCGTTGCGCGGCGTGCTCGCCTGACATTGCCACGTGCAATTTCGCGGGAGCTGCCGTCCTGACCGGGCATGCGCTCCCTGGCATGGCTCGCGATCATCGTTGCCTGTGCTCCGTCGCCGTCGTCGCCGCTGAACGCGAAGCACGCGTGGCCGCTCGAAGTCCCGCTCGAGGGCGCGCTCGGCCGCTACACCGCCAGCGTCGACATCGGCGGCGAATCGTTCGGCCTCGCGATCGATACCGGCTCGACCGTGCTCGCGGTCACCAGCGCGAATTGCGCGGCGTGTGGCTCCGCGGGCTCGACCGCGTTTTACCAACCTCGCGCCAAGGTCAAACACCTGTCGGGTCAGGCCCAATACCTGTACGACGAAGGCGAGGCCGGCTGGACCGGCAGCGCGTACATCGATCGCGTATCGATCGGTGGCGTCGGTGCCGAGTCGGCGGTGTTCGCGATGACGACCGAGTCGGGCATCGTCGCGATCGCCGACGCCATCCACGCCGACGGCATCCTCGGCATGCAGCCCGGCGAGGGCAGCTGGATCGACGCGATGGTGCAGACCGGCATGCCGCGCGAGCTCGCGATCGACAAATGCGAGACGAACGGCACGCTCTGGCTCGGCGGCGCACCGGCCGGCTCGGCGACGTGGATCGCGGCAACGCCGGACTACGCCGTCGCGTTGCATGCGATCGACGTCGGCTCGGCGCACATCGCGCTGCCCTCGGGTGGCACGAGCGCGTTCGTCGACAGCGGCATCGCCGGTCTGGTCGTGCCACAAGCGACGTTCGATGCGATCGCCGCCGAGCTCGATCGCGACGACTTCTTCAGCGGCTGGCTCGGCTCGGCCGCCGCGTTCTTTCACGGCGGCTGCGTGGCGTCGCCGATCCGAAGTGCGCTCGACCGGCTGCCGCCGATCGCGATCGAGCTCGACGGGCTGACCTTGACGATCCCGGCGACGCAGTCCTACGCGCTCGCGTGGGGCAGCGACGAGGTCTGCCCGGCGCTCGACGTTCGCGACAACTACGTGGCCATCGGCGACGTCGCGATGCGCAGCAATACCGTGATCTTCGAGCCCGGCGGCGCTCGGTTGGGCATCGAGCCGGCTGCGGCGTGCCCAACTCCTGACAACGACTGAGTGCGCAACCGACAACGCGGTGCGCACCCGGTTACGCGCAAGAGATCTTACGTTGCCGACACTTACTTCTGGACTGACGTGTCAGTCTAGTTATAGTTCGGGGCGTCAGACTGACGCGTCAGTCTAGTTTCAGGAGCCCTCCGCATGAGCACGCCCGAGAAAGTCGTCATCGGCATCGACGTCGGATCCACGACCGTGAAGATGACGGTTGTCGATCCGACGACCAAAGAGATCTTGTGGAGCAAGTATCTCCGCCACGAGACGCGTCAGCCCGAGATGACGCGCGAGATGCTCAAGGAAATCCATTTGGCGTTTCCGACGCTGAAGAACGACCAGATCCGGACGTTCATCACCGGCTCGGGTGGCAGCCCGATCGCGCCGATCCTCGGCTCGAAGTTCGTGCAAGAGGTCAACGCCGTCACGATGTCCGTGGAGAAGCTCCACCCCGACGTCGGCAGCGTGATCGAGCTTGGCGGCCAAGACGCCAAGATCATCATGTTCAAGAAGAACGAGGAGACCGGCGATAAGACCGCTCAGACCTCGATGAACGACAAGTGCGCGTCGGGTACCGGCGCGACGATCGACAAGTGCGTGCTCAAAGTCGGCATGCCGCGCGAAGAAGTGCCCGGCCTCAAGTTCGACCCGAGCAAGCTCCACCACGTCGCCGCGAAGTGCGGCGTGTTCGCCGAGACCGACATCGTGAACCTGGTGAAGAGCGGCATCCCGCGCACCGAGATCATGAACTCGCTGGCCGACGCGATCGTCAGCCAGAACTTGGCCGTGCTGACGCGCGGCAACACGCTCAAGAGCAAAGTGCTGCTGCTCGGCGGTCCGAATACGTACTTGCCGTTCCTGCAAGAGTGCTGGCGCCTCCGCATTCCCGAGGCGTGGGCCGAGCGCGGCTACGAGTACGACAAGACCGTGCCGATCGAAGAGCTGATCTTCGTGCCGAAGAACAGCGATCTCTATGCGGCGTACGGCGCGGTGCTGTTCGGGCTCTACGAAGCCGAGCACATCGGCGCGTATCGCGGCCTCGAGCCGCTCGAAGAGTTCATCAACCACGGCCGCAAGAGCAAGCTCGGCGAATCGGCCGGCCCCGGCCTCGTCGAGCAGCCGTCGCAGCGCGACGCGTTCGTCGAAAAATACAAAGAGCCGCACTACGCCGACGCGATCCTCGAGACCGGCAAGACCTATCGCGGCGTGATCGGCCTCGACGGCGGCTCGACGTCGAGCAAGTGCGTGTTCATCGACGAGAACGAGAACATCTTGAAGAAGGTGTACACGCTCTCG
>DASXEF010000546.1:0-12315 GCA_036490255.1 Kofleriaceae bacterium | reverse complement strand
GATGCTGCGACCGGCGCGATCGGCTGCGAATGCGGGCGCGCGAGCCAAACGATGACCGCTGCGACGACTGTGACCAGTGGGACCCATCGCAAGCTCGCGCGCCGGCGATCGGCATCGGCGATTCGTGCGCGCAAGCGCGCGAGCCCGCCGGGCGGCGGATCGATCATTGACAACTCGGGCGGGAGCTCGAGATCAGCCATCGCCGAGCTCCTCGCGGAGCGCCGCGATCGCCTTGTTGCGTCGCGACCCGACGGTGCCGGCAGGAATGTCGAGCGCCGCGCCGATCGCGGTGTAATCGAGCTCCGAGAACGCGCACATCACGAGGACGCTCCGCAGCGCTTCGGGTAGCGCGTCGATCGCGATGCGGACTCGCGCGTCGATGCGCGCGCCGGCGAGCAG
Source organism: Kofleriaceae bacterium (assembly GCA_036490255.1). Classification (GTDB taxonomy): domain Bacteria; phylum Myxococcota_A; class Polyangia; order Haliangiales; family Haliangiaceae; genus JABFXX01. The sequence continues at coordinate 11,916 of DASXEF010000546.1, read as the reverse complement.
CTCGTCGGCGGCCGCGACGCTCGGCTCCGCGGCAACGACACCGAACATGCGGCGGATCGCGTTCGCGCGTCGCCGATTCGCGGCGAGGCCGAGCACGGTGCGATACGCGAGCCCGGCCGCGCGCGGCCACTCGACGCGTTCGCGCTTGCGCCACAATCGGACGAACGCGTCGTGGACCACGTCACGCGCGTCCTCGGGATTCCACGTGTAGCGGTACGCGACGTTGAACAAGCCGCGCTCGTGTTGCATGTAGAGCGCCTCGAGCGCTCGACGATGCTCGTGATCGGAAGTCACACACTACTCGGCCCGCTGTGCACGCACGACGTAGAGTACGAGGTTCGCGGCGGGATCGGCGGCCGATCCCATCGCGGTCTCGCCGAGCACGACCGGTTTGTCGGGGGCGAGCTGGAGCTTCGTCTCGATGTCGCCGCCGAGCTCCTTGACGCCGAGCTCGAGCTGGAGCTCGAGGGCCGGGCCGTCGACCGACAGTGTCTGGCTTACCGTCATCGCGCGACTCTTGACGTCGGCACGCGTGCCGTCGAGCACGCGCGTCGACACGCGATCGATCGTGTGGAACTTTCGCGCGCCGAGAGCGCCGAGCGATTTCAGCACCGGCTCGATCTCGGCGAGATCCGCGGGTACTTGCACGTCGTTGCTCGGCTCGGCTTCGATCGCCCAGTACGTCATCGTGTACGTGCCCGACGCTTGCGGCACCGGCGACTTCGCGAGCGACTCGAGCAGCGTGTCGAGCGCGGCGTGGATCTCCGGCGTCGCACCGATCACGAAGCGATCGGTGCCGATGAACGACGGATCCGGCCGGATGAACTGCGTGTTCGTGCCCGCCGCACCGGCGACCGTGATCGGATAACTGAGCACGTGCGCGTCGAACAGCTTGCGCACGTCGTTCGCGTGACCGGCTGGAATTTGGTGGATGCGCGGCACGACCGTGACCTCGGCCGCGCGCGCCGGCTCGACGCGATCGGTGGAATGGCAAGCGGCGAGCAGCATGGCGGCGAGCACGAGCTTCATGATCGTTACTCCCCGCGACGTGGCGATTCCTTCACGGCTATGCTGCGCACGTGCGTAACCTCTTGATCGCAATCGCCCTCACCGCGTGCGGCGCGCCGATGCAATCGCTCGAGCTCGTCAACAAGACGCCCCGTCCGATCGAGGCGTTTTACGTCTACCCGCACGGCGGCGATCGCGGCGCGTCGCGCGGATCGTTGGCGCCCGAAGCGCGCACGACCGTCCAGGTCAAAGCGGGCCGCGTCGACGTCTATGCGGTCAGCGCCAAGTATCAGCTCGACGAGCACACGCGCGATCGGCCCGAAGCAAACCAGGAGCTCGAGATCCACGGCCCCGCGAAAGTGATCTTCTACGATGCCGATTCACGTCCCGCCGACGTGTCGCGGCCCGATGTGTTCGGCGTCGAGTTCTCGCTCCCGAAGCCGCATGGTACCGACGCTCCATGAGCATCGTGTTGGTCACAGGCGGTTCGGGCTTCATCGGCAGTCACACCATCGTCCAGCTGCTCGCAGCGGGACATCAGGTCCGCACGACGGTGCGTTCGTTGAAGCGCGAGGCCGACGTGAAGCAGCTCCTCGCGGAGGGCGGCGCCCATCCCGACGGCGATCAGCTGACGTTCTTCGCCGCGGATCTCGAGCGTGATGATGGCTGGGCCGACGCGGTGAAGGGCTGCGACTACGTGCTCCACGTCGCGTCGCCATTTCCGTCGACGCTGCCGAAACACGAAGACGAGCTGATCAAACCCGCGCGCGAAGGTGCGCTGCGCGTGCTGCGCGCCGCTCGTGATGCCGAGGTCAAGCGCGTCGTATTGACGTCGTCGTTCGCATCGATCGGCTACGGCCACCCCGAGCACGAAGGCGCGTTCGACGAGACGAGCTGGACCGATCCGGCCGGCAAAGACGTCCAGCCCTATGTAAAGAGCAAGACGCTCGCCGAGCGGGCGGCCTGGGACTTCATCAAGACCGAGGGCAAGTCGCTCGAGCTAGCGGTGGTCAACCCGGTCGGCGTGTTCGGCCCGGTGCTCGGCCCCGACTACTCGACCTCGATCTTGATGGTGCAGCGCCTGATGGACGGCGCCGTGCCCGGCTGCCCGAAGCTGTACTTCGGCGTGGTCGACGTCCGCGACGTCGCCGACCTCCACATCCGCGCGATGACGAACCCCGCCGCGAACGGCGAGCGCTTCCTGGCCGTCGCCGGCGACTTCATGACGATGCTCGCGATGGCGCAAACGCTGAAAGCGCGCATGCCCGACGCGGCGAAGCGCGTGCCGACGCGGCAGCTGCCGAACTGGGTCGTGCGCGTCGCGTCGCTATTCGATCCCGCGGTGAAGCAGCTGCTGCCGGAGCTCGGCAAGCAGAAGAACGGCACGAACGCGAAGGCCAAGCGCGTGCTCGGCTGGGAGCCGCGGTCGAACGAGGATTCCATCGTGGCGACCGCCGAGAGCCTCGTGAAGCTCGGGCTGCTCAAGGCCAGCGCGAAGCGCGCCGCGTAGTCACTTCACGAGCAGCTGATCGAACAGCACGCTCTTGAGCGCTTCGAGCGGCCCGGCGCTGTAGCGCGCCTTCGAGATCAGCAACGCGCCTTGCAGCGCGGCCACGATGAACGTCGCCGTCGTTTCGACGTCGAAGCTCTTCGGCAGCTCGCCCGCGTCGATCGCCGCCATCAAGCAGCTCGCCACCGATTCTTCGCGTTCCGCCAGCGCCACCACGACCACCTTGCGGATCTCCTCGCTCACCGTCGGCGTCTCCGCACAGAAGTTGCCGTACAGACAGCCGCTGCGATTGCCATCGCGCTTCATCATCGCGATGTGACCGGTGACGTACGCCTGCAGCCGCGCGAGCGGCGCGAGCGCTTCGTTGTCGAGGGTGTCGGCGACGAGCTTCTCGCTGTATTGCGTGTACAGCGCGATCACCTGGAGCCCGAAGTCATCCTTCGACGCAAACTGCTGCGTGAACGAGCCGTGCGCGACCGCGGCCGCGGCGACGACGTCGCGCACCGACGTCTTGGCGAACCCGTTGCGGTGCACGAGCTTGAGCCCCGCGGCGAGCAACTTCTGCTTGGCGTTCGGCTTGTCCACGGGTGGAGCGTAGCGCGGAGACGCGCATGGCACGAATACGTACGTACATACGCATGCATACGTACGTACATATGCATGCGGACGTACGTACATACACGTGCGGACGTACGTACATACGCGTGCGGACGTACGTACATATGCATGCGGACGTACGTACATGCACATGCGGACGTACGTACATACACTTGCGTATGTACGTACGTACACATTTCGCTTGAACGCTCCCGCACGGCCGGATACGAACAACCCATGCCGATGATCGACGTCTACGCAGCTGCCGATATGTTTCCCGCCGGTGCCGACCGCGCGCTCGCAGCCGAGCTTACGGCCGCGTTGTTACGCGCCGAAGGAGTCGCTTCGCCGGGACCTGCACACACGAACAACACGGGTGCGTACATCCATCGGATGCCGGCCGAGGCGGTACACACGGCGGCGACCGACCGCGCGCGCACCGTGCGTGTTCAGGTGATCACACCGCCGGGTGCGCTCACGCGCGATGGTCAGAAGCGGCTCGTCGCCGATGCAACTGCGATCGTCGCGAAGCACGCTGGCGATCCGTCGCAAGCCGGCCGGACGTGGGTGCTGTTGAGCGAAGCCGCTGAAGGTGGCTGGGGCATCGCCGGCACCGCATTCGGCAAAGCGGAATTTGCCGCGTTGCTCGCGCCAAAGACCTAGCCGCCGCGCGCCGCGAGTGCGCCGTGCGTCTCGCGTCTCGCGCACCGCGTCCCACACCGCGCACCGCGCGCCGCGAGTGCGCCGTGCGTCTCGCGTCTCGCCCACCGCGGCCCGCGCCGCCATCGCTCAGCGGCCTTGGACGCTGCGCGCGAGCTCCGAGTACGACCGCGGATGAATTCCGTCGGGACCGGGCGTGAAGCTGACGACGCGATCGCCGTGCGAATGCGCGACGCTCTCGACCGCGCTCCGTGCGCGTGAATTTTGCGGCGCGATCCACGTGACGCCGCCGCCGGCGCGCTTGCGCATCGCGGTGAGGTTGTCGAATAGCTTCGGGTTGTTCGGATCGTTCGAGCCCGCCGAGATGATCGTCAGGCCGGTGAAGCCCTGCGGGACGCGATGGATGATGTCGGCCGACGGTGTGCCGACCTTCGCGTCGGTCGTGCACTGCTTCATCTGCGTGCCGAGGCCGAACGCGATGCTGTCGCCTGCGATCGCGCAGCTCGCGGCGCCGCCTGATACCTGCTCGAGATCGCTGGGCGCGAGATCAGAAAACGTGGACTTCATGCTCGCGACATCGTGCAGCGGCGATGCCAGTCGCGCGTGAAGCGCAGCTGCGCGATTCGCAATAAGACACACATGTACGCGCGCTGACAGTTGCGCCAGCCACGGCAACTGCGCCTGCCGGCTCGGGATTTGTCTACCGCAGTCGGCGCACGGTACGATTATCAGGTTACCTGCCAAATTTGCCTTGCAAGGTTACCTTCTAATATCTACAGTGCTCGTATGGCTCGTGCCGAACAGAACGCCGAGGCGCTTCGGGTCGCGGTCTCCGCGCTCGTTCGCCGCATGCGTACCGAGTCGGCGAACCAGAAATACTCGTGGCCGCAGCTCGCCGTGCTGAAGCGACTCGAAACCGAAGGCGCGATGACGACGGCCGACCTCGCCCGCGCCGAGCGCATCAAGCCGCAAACGATGGGCGAGCTGATCGGCGACCTCGAGACCGACGAGCTCGTCGTCCGTCGTGACGATGCCGCCGACGGCCGTCGCCGCCTCGTGTCGATCACGCGCGCGGGCAGCCGCGCCATCGCTGAAAGCCGCGCCGAGCGCCAGAGCTGGCTCGCCCGCGCGATCGAAACCCAGCTCGACGCCGACGAGCAACGCGCGCTCGCCGCCGCCATCGAACTCCTGCGCAAGCTAGCCGGATAAATCCATGCCCATTTCCGCTCTCGATCCGAAGACCGCACTCGTCGTCATCGACATTCAACACGGCATCGTCGGCTTACCGACGGTGCATCCGATGGCCGACGTCGTCGCCAATTGCGCGGCGCTCGCCAAGGCGTTTCGCAACGCGAACCAGCCGGTCGTGCTCGTCAACGTCGCCGGCGCGCCGGCAGGACGCGCCGATGCCAAGCGCACGCTGAATTTGCCGCCGGGCTGGGACGAGCTCGCACCCGAGCTCGATCGCCAACCGAGCGACATCCTCGTCACGAAGTACACGCCGGGCGCGTTTCACGGCACCGGCCTCGACATGCAGCTGCGCCGGCGCGGCGTCACCCAGATCGTGCTGTGCGGCGTATCGACGTCGGGCGGCGTCGAGGCAACCGCACGCGCGGCGTTCGAGCACGGCTACAACGTCGCCGTCGCGATCGACGCGGCGACCGACATGGTGCGCGAGCTCCACGACAACAGCGTGCAGCGCATCTTCCCGAAGATGGCCGAGACCGGCACCACCGCCGACGTGCTCGCGCGTTTGTCGTGAACGTCCGCATCGGCCGCGCGCTGCGCTCTCGCAACTACCGGCTGTACTTCTTCGGCCAAGGCATCTCGCTGATCGGCACGTGGCTGACGCGGTTCGCGATCCCGTATCAGGCGTACGAGCTGACGCACTCGACGTTCATGCTCGGTGTCGTCGCGTTCTTCGGCCAGGCGCCGACGTCGATCATCGCGCCGTTCGCCGGCGTGCTCGTCGATCGCTGGGATCGCCATCGCACGATCGTCGTGACGCAGGTGTTCGCGATGCTGCAATCGGCGGCACTCGCGATCTTCGCGCTGACCGGCTCGCTGACGGTCTGGCACCTGCTCGTGCTCGGCGCCGTGCAAGCCGTGATCAACGCATTTGACATGCCCGCGCGGCAATCGTTCGTGCGCCAGGTCGTCAGCGATCGCGCCGATCTGCCGAACGCGATCGCGCTCAACTCGTCACTCGTCAACGCCGCGCGTTTGATCGGCCCGGTGATCGCCGCCGCGCTCGTCGTGCTCGTCGGGATCGGTTGGTGCTTCGCGATCGATGCGGCGAGCTACCTCGCCGTGATCGGATCGCTGCTCGCGATGACGATCGCCAAACAGCAAGTGCGTCACCGCGAAGGTCACGTGCTCGAAGATCTCCACGAGGGATTGCGCTACGTCAACGGCTCGCCGCTCGTCCGCGGCTTGATGCTGTCGCTCGCCGCGACGAGCGTGCTCGGCGGCGCGTATACCGCGCTGTTGCCCGCGATCGCCGAAGGCACGCTGCACGGCGGCTCGAGCGGCCTCGGCAAGCTGATGGCTGCCGCCGGAGCCGGCGCGCTCGTCGGCGTGCTGTATCTCGCGAATCGCGAGCGCGTCGTCGGGCTCGAGCGGCTCGTCGTGCGCTGTGGCGCCGGCTTGGGCATCAGCCTGATCGCAGTCGAAGGCGCGCGCAGCATCTGGCTCGCGATGCCGGTCTTCTTCGTCGTCGGCGCGACGCTGATCGTGCAATGGGCCGCAAGCAACACGCTCGTCCAGACGCTCGTCCACGACGACAAGCTCGGCCGCGTGATGAGCCTCTACGCGGTCGCGTTTTTCGCCGGCGCACCGCTCGGCGCGCTGCTCGAGGGCTCGCTCGCGAGCGTGATCGGTCCGGTGCACACGTTCGCGATCGCCGGCGTCGGTTGCCTCGCCGCGGCGATGGCGTTCAATCACGCCCTGCCGCGCCTGCTCGCGACCACACGTGCGCGCTATGAAGAGCTCGGCCTGTTACCCGCGACCGAAGCGCAGTAACCGCGCATCGACGGCAGCTCGTGTCGCGTGGATCGCTTAGAGCTCAGCGAGCCCGAGCCCGAACGTCGAACCGATCGATCCGCCGACAACTTCGACGTCGGTGCCGGCGACACTCATCGCATCCATCGTTGCGAAACGAAGCACCTCCGAGATCAGAGGAAGCTCGCGCTTGAGCCCGAGCCGAAATTCCGACCTCCTACAGAAACCAACGCGACGCTTTCGATCGATCCCGCGACAACGTCGGTGCCGGCGACACCCATCGCATCCATCGTTGCGAAATCGATGCACCGAGATCAGACGAAGATCGGGCTCGGGCTCGATCAGAGCTGGTCGCGCTTAGAGCTTGATCGAAAGCTCGACGTCGTCGGCGAACGGGACCGACGTGAACCCGCCGTTCGGCGCGCGCACGCGGGCGATGTACTCCGGGCACGCGTCGGCGTTGTCGGCGACCAAACACGCGCCCGGCCGCAGCCGCGGCGCGACGTAGTCGAGGATGCGCGAGTACAGGGGCTTGTGACCGTCGAGCAGGACGAGATCGATCGTCTCGGGCAGATCGCGCGACAGCGTCTCGAGCGCGTCGCCGTCGCGGATCTCGACGAGGTCGGCGAGCCCGGCCGCTTGCAAGTTCGCGCGCGCGTGCGCGAGCTTGTCGGGCTCGAACTCGCTGCCGACGAGCTTGCCGCCGCCGTTATCGCGCAACGCGGCTGCAAGGCAGATCGTCGATAGGCCGAACGACGTGCCGAATTCGACGATCGCCTTCGCCCGCGTCGCGCGGCCGAGCATGTAGAGCAAGCGGCCGGTCTCCGGCGAGACCGCGAGATGGATCGCCTTCGCCTTCGAATAGAACGCGCGATAATCGCGATTCGCGTCGGCCATGCGGTTCTTGCGCTCTTCCGGCGTCAACGAGCTGAACATCTGGCGCAGCTCGCCTTGGGTGGCTTCGGCATCCGCGAACAGGCGCGGCAGCAATTCGGAGACGGGTGGAGTCGTGAACGTGGACATGCCGGCAAAATACGAATAAAGATTCGCGTTCGCAATTCGCGTTCCGGAGCCGTCATGCCGCGTCGCGTTCCACCTGCCACCGCCCCTCGAAAACAGCCCAAGCAAGCGCGTTCGGCGCAGCTGGTCACCGATATCTTGCAGGCGGCGATTCGCGTTCTCGAACGCGAGGGCGCGCAGCGGTTCACCACGATCCGCGTGGCCGAAGAGGCCGGCGTGAGCGTCGGCTCGCTCTATCAGTACTTTCCGAACAAGCAGGCGATCCTGTTTCGCCTGCAGGTCGACGAGTGGCGCGCGACCGGCGCCGTGCTCGACTCGATCCTCGGCGACACGTCGCGCACGCCCGAGCAGCGATTGCGCGCGACGATTCGCGCGTTCTTCCACTCCGAGCGCGACGAAGCGCCACTGCGCGTCGCACTCGATGATGCCGCGCCCGCGTATCGCGACGCACCCGAAGCGCGCAAACAAGCGCGCGAAGGCAACGCGATCGTCGGCGCGTTCATCACGGCCGCGGCGCCGCATGCGAACCGTGCACAACGCGTGTTTGCCGCCGAGCTGGTGTTCGCGACGATGAGCGCGCTCGGCAAGCAAGTCTCGGAGCGCCATCACACGCGCGCCGAGATCGACGCGTGGGCCGACGAGGTCAGCGACATGTTGCTCGCCTATCTCGCACGTCTCGGTCCGGCAACGACGCGGCCGGCCCGACGTTAACGAAGCTGCCGTTCGCCCCAGAACGCGGATCCGACGGCGGATGCAGTAGCATCGGAGCGTGCAACTTCGCGCCATGGTCGTCGTCGGAATCGGGGTAATCAGCGCGTGCGGCAACAAGCGCGACGACAAACCCGTCGCCGAACCGCCGGCGAAGCCGATGATCGCGGGCGGGTCGGCAGCCTCGGGGTCGGCCGCCGCCGGATCTGCGGCGACGGGCAAGCTGCCGCCGCTGACCGCGCAGCAGCGCGCCGACTACAAGCGCGCGATGAACGCCGGCTGGACGGCGCAGAAGCAGAGCAAATGGCCCGACGCGGTGACGGCCTTCGAGCGCGCGTTGACCGCCATCCCGTTCGATCAGCGCGCCGAGACCGAGCTCGGGCTCTCCGCGATGCAAGCGGGCGATCTCGACAAAGCGAAGCGCGCCGACGAGCTAGCGGTTTCACAAGCGGTCGAGCACGACGTCGAGGCGATGGCGCGGTTCAACTACGGCTCGCTGCTCGAGAAGACGAAGGACGTCGCCGGCGCGCTCAAGCAGTATCGCGCATCGATCGCGCTGCGGCCGAACAAGACGGTGCAGGCTGCGGCCGATCGGCTCGCGCAGACGAACACCGTCGCGAGCGCGTTTTGCGCCGCGGGCCAAGTCGTCTGCGATTGCGTGATCGCGGATGCGTTCCCGAACCCGGATCCCGATCCGCCGCCGACGTGCACCGAGGCGAAATCGCCGGTCCCGGGCTGGCATCTCTATCAGGTCGCCGAAGTCGGCTCGTACGACTACCTGCTCGACGACAAGAACCAGCTGGTCTCGGTGGTCGGCCACGACGACGAACTCGGCTATCACCTCGACGCCAGGCATCTCGAAAAAGCTGAGGTCAAGTCGATCGGCGGTCACCGCGTGGTGTGGCTGCAACTGTACGAGATGGAGTTGGCCCAGGTCGCGTCGCCCGACAACACCAACGGCCCCGACGACGTGTTCAAGGAGCACTTCGAAGAGACGACGACCGTGATGCTCTGCGTGATCGGTGACACGACGACGTGCCCGCTGACCGTGCCGATCGATCACGAGGTCACGAGCGAGACGATCGACGATCACGTGCTCGCCGCGCTGGGCTCGGCGACCCACGACACCAAGCCCGCGACCAAGACGCCGCCGGTCGCGACGAAGGCTCGCGTGACGATCGCCGACGACGGCACCGCGACCGTGGTGGTAACGGCCGGCAAACCCGACGACCAGCTACAGGCGCTCGTCGGACCGCACAAGCTCTGGTAAGTCGCCGCAAAATCGCAGGGACACTTTTCGCGAGACCCGGTGTTACACCGCTGTCCGTCCTCACCGTGCCTGTCGATCCATCCACTTACTACACGACGTATGGACCGATGGTGCTCCGGCGATGCCGGAAGCTGCTCGGCGACGACTCATCTGCGCGCGATGCCATGCACGACGTCTTCGTTCAACTGCTGACCCACGCCGACCGGCTCGACGGCCACGCGCCATCGTCGCTGTTGTTTCGCATCGCCACGAACGTGTGTCTCAACCGCATCCGGACGCGCAAGCGCCGTCCCGAGCACGACGATTCCGACGTCGTCGTCGAGATCGCTGAAGCCACCGACCCCGCCGCACGCAGCGCTGCACGCGCTGCACTCGACAAGCTGTTCCGCCACGAACCCGACGACACCGCGGTGATCGCCGTCTTGCACTTGCACGACAAGATGACGCTCGAAGAAGTCGCCGCCGAGGTGGGCATGTCGGTTTCCGGCGTGCGCAAGCGCCTGATGAAGCTGCGCACGAAGCTCCACGCCATGGAGGTCCAACCGTGACACCCCTTCCCGACTGGCTCGTCGAACGCGTCGCGCTCGACGAAGTCCCCGACGCGGCCAAGCGCCGGCTCGATGCTGCCGATCCGGCCGAGCTCGACCGCCGCGTCGCGTCCCTGCGCGCCGACAACTCGCGCGAGCTCGCCGGCTATCCCGCCGGCCCCGCCGTCGCGCAGATCATGTCGCGCGTGCGAGCGCAGCCGCAGCGCTCGCACGTCGTGCGTAACAGCATCGTCGGCATCGCGACCGCCGCGATCGCGACGCTCGCGGTCGTCCACTTCGCGAAGCCGCGACCGGCCGTGATCGACGAGATCGCCGTCAACGACGACGACGGCGGCGGCGACGACGGCGTGCGCGCCAAAGGCAAAGCGCGGCTCGTCGCGTTTCGCCAGGTCGGCGACCAGGCCGAGCAGCTGGCGCAAGACTCGCTGTGCAAGCAAGGCGACGTGATCCAGCTCCGCTACAACGCGGGCGGTCGTCACTACGGCATGATCGCGTCGGTCGACGGCGCCGGTGTCGTCACGCTGCACTATCCGCTGAGCGAAGACGCGCCGCCCGAAGCCACCGCGGTGGGTACCGGCACGCTCGCGCTGCCGCACGCGTACGAGCTCGACGACGCGCCGCGCTTCGAGCGCTTCTTCTTCATCACGTCGCAACAACCGATCGATCTCGGACAGAGCCTCGCGGCACTGCACGCGCTCGCGACCCGCGACGACAGCGCCGACGCGAAGCTCGAGCTTCCGCACGGCATGCACCAAGCATCGCTCCGGCTTCGCAAACCCGATCCGACCAAGGATTCGCAATGAGGTTCGCCATGACTTCGCACGTGTTCCTCGGCCTCGTGTTCGCGTTCGTGCTCGTGCGTTACACCACGGCCGACGCTGCGCCCGCACAGACGAACGCGCCGTCGCTGCGCCGCTTCGCGCTCGTGATCGGCAGCAACAACGGCGGCGGCGATCGCGATCGGTTGCGTTACGCCGGTCACGACGCGACGACCGTCGCCGACGTGCTCGAGCAGCTCGGCGGCGTGAGCCAAGACGACTTGTCGATGCTCAGCGAGCCCGACACGCACGCGGTCGACGGTGCGTTCGACGCGCTGTCGCAACGCGTCCGCGACGAGCGCAAGCGCGGCCAGCGCATCGAGCTCGTCGTCTATTACTCGGGCCACTCCGACGAGACCGGCATCTTGCTGAGCGGCTCGCACTACGACTACGCGCGCTTGCGTGAGCGCATTCGCGACGTGCCCGCCGACGTGCGCATCGCGATCGTCGACAGCTGCGCGTCGGGCAGCTTCACGCGGATGAAAGGCGGCACGAAGACCGCGCCGTTCTTGCGCGACAGCTCGAACCAGGTCGAGGGCTTCGCGTTCCTGTCGTCGAGCTCGGCGACCGAGGACGCGCAGGAATCCGACAAGATCGGCGCGTCGTTCTTCACCTACTTCTTCATCACCGGCTTGCGCGGCGCCGCCGACTCGAACCACGACGGCAAGATCACGCTGACCGAGGCGTATCAATACTCGTACGACATGACGCTCGGCCGCACGCAGAACACCGTGCACGGCCCGCAGCACCCGAGCTACGACATGCATTTGTCGGGCA
>DASXEF010000532.1:0-5764 GCA_036490255.1 Kofleriaceae bacterium | reverse complement strand
GAATCGAGCCGCCGCCGTCGTTCGCGTGCGCGATCGGCACGAGCCCGGCCGCGACCGCGCACGCCGAGCCGCCGCTCGAGCCGCCGGGGCTGCGCGTCAGATCGTTCGGATTCTTCGTCGGTGGCCACGCGGGCGGCGCCGCATCGGGCACGATGCCGAGCTCGCTCGCGTTGCTCTTGCCGACGATGATGAAGCCGGCGCGCCGCAGCCGCGCGACGAGCACGCTGTCTTCTTTCGGCGCCCACTTCGCGTCCTTGAGCGCCTTGATGCCGCCGGCTTGCGGCACGCCGGCCACTTCGGCGCCGAGATCCTTGATCAGGATCGGCACGCCGCGAAACGGCCCGTACGGCGCGTGATCGGCTTCGGCGAGCGCGGCCTCGAACATCGGCGTGACGACCGCGCCGAGCTCGCCGTTGCGCGCTTTGATCCTCGTGATCGCCGATTGGACGAGCTCGCGCGGCGTCGCCTCGCCGGTGCGGACGAGCTCGGCTTGGGCCGTGGCATCGAGGTCTGCGAGGTTCATCGCCCGCGAGGTAAACGTGATATGCCCCGGCGGTGCAACCGAGCTTGGTCGGCAAGCGCGCGCTGGTGACCGGCGGTGGCCGTGGCATCGGCGCGGCCGTGGCGCGCGAGCTGGCAGCCGCGGGGGCGCGCGTGGTCGTGTGCGGCCGCAAGCTCGCGGATCTCGAAGCGCTCGCGACCGAGCTCTCGGGCGAAGCGATCGCGTGCGATCTGCTCGATCGCGCGTCGACCGACGCGATGCTCGCGCGCGTCGGCCAGATCGACATCCTCGTCAACAACGCCGGCGTCGCCGAAAGCGCGGCGCTTGCCGAGACGACCGACGCGCTGTTCGATCGCATCGTCGAGCTCGACGCGACGAGCCCGTTTCGCGTCACCCGCGCGCTGGTGCCGGCGATGATCGCCGCGACGTGGGGCCGCGTCGTCAACATCGCGTCGAACGCGGGCGTGTCGGGCTACGCGTACACGGCGGCGTATTGCGCCGCGAAGCACGCGATGGTCGGCTGGACGCGTGCGCTCGCGATCGACCTCGCGCGCACCGGCGTGACGATCAACGCGCTATGCCCGGGTTGGGTCGAGACCGCGATGTCGCAAGAAGCGATCGCGCGCATCGCCGAGAAGACGGGCCGCAGCCTCGCCGACGCGAAGAAGGCGCTCGAGACGATGTCGCCGCAGCGCCGGATGATCCAGCCGGCCGAGGTCGCGCACGCAGCGCTGATGCTGTGCGCCGACAACGCGCGCGGCATCCACGGTCAGACGATCATCATCGACGGAGGCGCGATTCTGAAATGAGCACCGAGCTGATCATCTTGCCGGGCGAGCGACCGGTCGGTTACGCCGAAGCGCGCGTCGGTCGCGGCCGCGCACTCCACATCGCGGGGCAGGTCGGCTGGAAAGCCGGCGTGTTCGAAGCCAAAGACCTCGTCGGCCAGTTCGCGCAGGCGATCGACAACATCTTGGCGATCCTCGCCGCCGCGCATGGCCACATTCACGACATCGCCGAGATGACGATCTACGCGACCGACGTCGTCGCGTATCGCGCCGCGCGCCGCGACATCGGCAAGGTCTGGCGCGAGAAGCTCGGCACGTACTTCCCGGCGATGGCGTTGCTCGGGATCAGCGCGCTGGTCGAGCCCGAAGCGCTCGTCGAGATCCAGTGCGTCGCCTATCTGGAGCATGACGAATGATCGCGCCGAAGACGTTCGCATACGAGCTGGCGAACGGCGTCGCGACGATCACGCTCGATCGGCCGAATCGGCTCAACGCGCTCACGTTCGACAGCTACAAGGAGCTCGCCGAGACGTTCGAGCAGCTCGATCGCGAGCCGGAGATCCGCGCCGTGGTCATCACCGGTCGCGGCCGCGGGTTCTGCTCCGGCGGCGATCAAGACGACATCATCAAGGAGCTGCTCGGCCGCGACACGCCGGCGCTGCTCGCGTTCACGCGCGCGACCGGGCGGCTGATCCAGGCGATGCGCGAGTGCCGGCGGCCGATCGTCGGCGCGATCAACGGCATCGCGGTCGGCGCGGGCGCGGTGATGGCGTGCGCGTGCGACGTCAGGATCGCGGCACAGACCGCGAAGTTCGGCTTCATCTTCCCGAAAGTCGGCTTGTGCGGCGCCGACATGGGCATCACGTACTTGCTGCCGCGCATCGTCGGCCTGGGCCATGCGAGCGAGCTGCTGTTCTTCGGCGACGTGATCGACGCCGAGCACGCGGCGCGCATCGGCCTGGTCAATCGCGTCGTCGCCGACGGTGAGGCCGCGGTGAGGCTGGCGACCGAATGGGCGAATCGGCTTGCAGCGGGGCCCGCGTTCGCGCACTCCATGACGAAGCAGATGATCGAGAGCGAGCACACGATGGCGATCGGCGCCGCGATCGAAGCCGAAGCGCAAGCGCAGGCGCTGTGTATGCAGCACCCCGACTTCGCGGAAGCACACGCCGCGTTCAAACAGTCGCGGCCGCCGAAGTTTTCATGAAGCTGTCGAGCGACGACCTCGCGTTCTTCTTCGAGCCGCATCACCTCGAGCTCGCGACGCGATTGACCGCGGCACGCACCGCGCTCGAAGCCGCCGAAGGCCATGCGAGCGAAGGCGCGCGCGATCTCGCGGCCGTCGACGCGCTCGCGAAAGCGCAGCTGTTCTCGCTCGTCGCGCCGACGAGCGGCAAGGTCGATTCTCGCGCGCTGTGTCTCGCGCGCGAGATGCTCGGCTACGTGTCGCCGCGCGCCGATTCGATCTTCGCGGTCCAGGGCCTCGGCGTGCATCCGATCATCCTCGCGGGCAGCGCCGAGCAACGCGCGAAGATCTCGGCGTACGCGACCGGCGCCGGGATCGCCGCGTTCGCGCTCACCGAGCCGGAAGCCGGCAGCGACGTCGCGTCGATCCAGACCCGCGCGGCGCCGGCTCCCGGCAACACCAACTATCGCCTCGACGGCGACAAGCTGTTCATCTCGAACCTCGGCATCGCCGATCACGCGCTCGTCGTGGCATCGACGGAGCCGGCGCTCGGCGCAGCCGGGCTCACCGCGTTCTGGGTTCCGCTCGATACGCCGGGCGTGACGGTAAAAAAGCTCGATCCGATCGCGCCGCATCCGCTCGGCGCGCTCGAGCTCCGCGGCGTGGTCGTGCCGGCGAGCGCGCGCGTCGGCGAGGTCGGGCAGGGCATGAAGCTCGCGATGCAAACGCTCGACGCGTTTCGCGTGTCGGTCGGCGCCGCGGCGGTCGGCATGGCGCGACGCGCGCTCGACGAGGCCGGCAAGTTCGTCACCCATCGCATCCAGTTCGGCAAGCCGCTCGCCGAGCAGCAGCTGGTGCAGGCGCACCTCGCCGACATGGTCGTCGATCTCGATGCGGCGCGGTTGCTCGTGTTGCGCGCCGCGCATCGCAAGGACACCAGCGGCGATCGCGTCACGACCGAGGTCTCGATCGCGAAGCTCGGCGCCACCGAGGCGGCGCAGCGCGTGATCGATCGCGCGGTCCAGCTGCTCGGCGGCCGTGGCGTGATGGCCGGTAACGTCGTCGAGCATTTGTATCGCGCGATCCGGCCGCTGCGGATTTACGAGGGCACGAGCGAGATCCAGCGGATGATCATCGGCAAAGCCATCGCGGCGCAGTACGCTCCGGCGCGCGTGCGACGCGAGACTTTGCGATGACGACGTTCCCAGACGACTTCAACCTCGCCGATTACTTCCTGTTCGATCGCCTGCGCGAAGGCAGCGGCAGTCGCACGGCGATCCGCTTCGGCGATCGCACGTGGACGTACGATCACGTGGCCGATCGATCGCGCGCGCTCGCGCGATTCCTCGTCGCGTCGGGCCTTCAGCCCGAGCAGCGCGTCTACGTAGTGCTGCCGGATGTCCCGCCGTTCGCGTGGAGCATCTTCGGCATCCTCGCCGCCGGCGGCGTGCTCGCGATGGGCAACCCGCAATCGCCGATCGACGATCTCGCGTACGTCACCGATTACGTGCGCGCGAGCGTCGTGATCACCACGCCGGCCGTCGCGGCGCAGCTGGCGACGCGCAGCGCGGCGACGTTCTTGATCGCGCCCGATGCCGCGACCGGCGACGATCCCGAGGCCGCGGTCGTCGTGCCGAGCGAGGTCGTGCGCATGGGCCGCACGGCGATGTCGCTCGACGCCGCGATCCAGCGCGGCCGCGAGCTGACCACCGAGCTGCCGAAGCTGCATCGCGATCATCCGGCGATCTGGCTGTTCACGAGCGGCTCGACCGGCCGCAGCAAAGCCGCGATGCACAGCCACCGCGACTTCGCGTTCAACACGGAAGTGTTCGGCAAGCGGACCGTCGGCTATCGCCCCGACGACATTTGCGTCAGCGTGCCGCGCTTGTTCTTCGGCTACGCGACCGGCACGAACTTGTGGTTTCCGTTCGCGGTCGGCGCGAGTGTCGGCTTGTTCAGCGAGCGGCCGACCGCGGAGAGCGTGACCGCGGCGATCGAGCGCTATCGCGCGACCGTCGTCACCAACGTGCCGACGATGCTCGGCAAGCTGCTCGAGCTCGACGACGATCGCAAAGCGCGCGGCGAGCGCGGCATCGATCTGTCGAGCGTGCGGTTTCACTTGTCGGCCGGCGAAGCGCTGCCCGAGCCGCTGCTCGTGCGCTTCATCGAGCGGTTCGGCGGCCAGGTCTACGACGGCATCGGCTCGGCCGAGATGTTCCACATCTACTGCTCGAATCGGCCCGGCGACGTGAAACCGGGCTCGCTCGGCCGCGTGGTCGAAGGCTACGAGCTGAAGATCTTGCCCGAGGATGCGGTCGGTCCCGGCGCCGAGCCGTTGCCGCCCGGCGAGATCGGCGTGCTGTGGGTCAAAGGCGACAGCGTCGCGCACGGCTACTTCGCCGATCGCGACAAGAGCTGGAAGACGTTTCACGGCCACTGGTGCCGCACCGGCGACCTGTTTTCGATCGACGCCGACGGCTACTTGTACTTCCAAGGCCGCGCCGACGATCTGTTCAAGGTCGGCGGCATCTTCGTCGCGCCGCGCGAAGTCGAAGAGTGCTTGCTCGCCCACCACGCCGTGTCGGTCGTCGCGGTGATTCCCGCCGACGACGCGGGGCTGGTCAAGCCGAAGGCGCTGATCGAAGTTCGCGCGACCGCGCGCGATCGCATCGCGACACCCGACGCCGCGGCGCAGCTCGCCGCCGAGCTGCAAGACCACGTGCGCACGCGGCTGTCGAAGCACAAGTATCCGCGCTGGATCGAGTTCGTGGCAGATCTGCCGAAGAACGATCGCGGCAAGGTCGACAAGAAGACGCTGATCGAGCGCGAGAAGGCGCGGGCGAAATGACCGAGAAGTTTTTGGCCAGGCATACAACGGCGTCGCTCGAGCAGCTCGTCGCCGGCAAGCGCGGCGTGATCGTGTTGGTTCCCGTCGGCTCGACCGAACCGCACGGCCCGCATCTCGGGCTCGGCACCGACGTCGTGATCTCGGCGGCGGCGTGCGTGCGCGCGACCGAGCTGTTCGAGGCGCGCGGCCCGGTGACGTCGGTGATCGCGCCCGCGATCAGCTACGGGGTCACCGACTGCGCGGCCGGCTTCCCCGGCGCGGTGTCCGTGCCGGCGGCGGTGCTCACGGCGTACGTGACCGCGATCTGCGACGGGCTGCTCGCGACCGGCGTGCGGCACGTGTGCCTGGTCAACAACCACCTCGAGCCGGCGCACGACGCGGCGATCCGCGCGGCCGCGCGCGCCAAGACGGTGAGCGTCGCGTGCCCGCTGACCCGCAAG
>DASXEF010000511.1:0-9939 GCA_036490255.1 Kofleriaceae bacterium | reverse complement strand
CGCCGGCGAGCGGCGTGAGCTGGTCGGGTCGCCAGCCCCAGGCTGCGGCGACCTCGGCCACGCTCATCTCGGCGTCGGTGCAGGTGCCGGCGTCGCGCCCGGCATGCCCGGCATCGGCGGATGACCGTTCGGCATCGACGGGTGGTTACCGTGCGGCGGCGGCCTCACCGGCGTCGCCTTGATCTCGAGCAGCTCGACGTCGAACACGAGCATGCCCTGCGGGCGTCCGGGCTGACCCTTGTACGCGAGCTCTTCAGGGATCCAGAACCGCATCTTGTCGCCGATCACCATCAGTGGAATGCCGTCGGTCCAGCCGGCGATCACGCCTTGCAGGCTGAACTCGGCCGGCTCCTTGCGGATCACCGACGAGTCGAACATGCGGCCATCGGTCGTCCAGCCGGTGTAGTTGACCTTCACGGTCTCCGTCGGTTTCGGGTGCGCGCCACCGGCGGGACCGGCCTTGATGAGCTTGTAGAACACGCCCTTGTCGGTCTTCTTCGCGTCGGCCGGCGGCTTCGCGACGTCGGACGGCACCGGCGGCGGCTCGACGCCGGGCTCGATCGTGATCAGCTCGACCTCGTAGCACACGGTGCCGGTCGGCACGCCGGGCAGCGGGCGGCCGCTCGACGACATCTTGTCGGCGGTCGACCAGAACCGCACGCGCTCGTTCGCCGCGAGCTGCGTGAGGACGTCTTCCATCGTCGCCGACTGCTTGTACGGCTGCATCTTCGCCGGCCGCTTCTTCATCTCGGTCGTCTCGAACATGCGACCGGTCGAATCCCACGCGGTGTAGTTGTACGTGACGGTGTCGTACGACTTCGCCTTCTGCGTTCCCGTCGCGGGCTTGAGGATCTCGTACTTCGTGCCCTTCGGCGTGGTCTGCGCGTTCGCCGGCGGCGCCGCGAGATCGGGTGGAATCGGTGGAGCCGGGATGATGTCGACGAGCTCGACCTCGTAGACCAGCGTCTCGGGCGTGCCGACCGGCGTGCCCTTGTAGCCGATCGACGGCGGTACCCACAGCACCGCCTTCTCGCCCTTCTTGAGCAGCTGCATCGCCTCGGTGAACCCGGGCGCGGTCGTCGACAAGTTGAGCGGCATCGGCGTGCCGCGCGACTTGTTCGTGAAGAACGTCTCGCCGGTGTTCTGGTGCCAGCCGGTGTAGTTGATGGTCACCGTGTCGTTGCGCTGCGGCGAGGCGCCGGCGTCGTTGGTGACCTCTTTCTTGTAGATCAGCCCATCTGCGGTCTTCACCGCGTCGGCCGGCGGATTTTTCAGATCGAACGGCGGCGGAACCTGCTCCGCGCGTGGCCGCTTCGGTCCGAGCGAAATGCCGCTCGAGCCGGAACCGGCACCGTTGTGATCTTTTTCCGACGACTTTTGACAGGACACCAGCGCGAGCGCTGCAGTCATCACCAATAGGCCACGCATAACGGGCGCGAACATACGGAAAGAATCCTCGGAAGGCTAGGCGCCGAACGCCTCGCGGGTGAGATTGCGGATGCCCGCGGCTTGGACGACGACGTTATCTTCGATTCGGATGCCGCCAAACGGCGCGAGCTGGTCGACCAGCCGCCAGTCGACGAGGCCGCTGTGCGGACCCGCACGCAACGGGCCGAGCAAGCCTTCGATGAAATAGAGACCCGGCTCGATGGTGAACACCTGACCGACCTCGATCTGCGACGTATTCCGCAAAAAGCGGTTTTCGGGGCGCGGCGGCCGCGGCTTCATGCCGACGTCGTGGACCGTGACGCCGAGCGAGTGGCCCAGTCCGTGCGGCAAGAAGACGCGGGTGACACCGCGGTCGACGAGCTCGGCGGCGCTGCCGAGGCCGATCCCGAGCTCGACCAGCGCGTCGCCGAGCAGGCGATGACAGTCGTCGTGCAGATCTTCATACGAGCGACCCGGCGCGATGCGGCCGCAGACGTCCTGCTGCAACCGATCCATCCGCGCGATCAGCTCGCCGAATTTCTTGACCGCCGCGCCCGCGCCGCGAACGTGCGTGCGCGTGATGTCGCTGCCGTAGCCCAGGCATCGCGCGCCCGCGTCGACGAGCAGCGACGTGTCGCCGGCGACGACGTCACTTTGATACGCGACGTAGTGCAGCACCGCGCAGTGCTTGCCGAGCGCGACGATGTTCTTGTACGGCGTCACGGCATCGTCTTGCTTCGACGCGGTCAAGAACGCGAGATGCAGCTCGAGCTCGCTGCACGGCCCCTGACGAAACCGCGCCTCGATCGCGCGATGGCCGGCGACGCCGCGTCGCGTGGCCTCGGCGAGACATTCGATCTCGTACGCGCTCTTGTGCGTGCGGGCGTGATCGAGCGCGGCGAGCAGCGCCTGCGGATTCACGTCGCCTAGCGGCGGCGCCGAGCCCGGATCGCGCGTGATCACGGCGACCTTGCCGTGCGGGAGCGCGTCTTCCACGCTGGCTTTGCCCTCGCCCACTTCGACCACGTCGAATTGCGACCAGAAGTGATCGCTCTCGGGCGGCGCCGGCGTTTCCCAAATATCGTCGATGACCGTGCGCACGAGCGTCGGCTTCTTGCCCGGCCGGACGACGACGAACGTCTCCGGCTCGGCGAGCGGGCACCAGTGCGAATACGCCGGCGTCGGCGACAGCGGCCAGCTCTGATCGTCGAAGCGATTCTTCGATTGCGCGGTGCCGCTGCACAGCACGAGCGCGTCGAATTTTTGGTCGGCAAGCGCGGCTTCGGCAGCGCGTTGCAGGCTCGCGATGTGCTCGGGATAGGTGTCGTAGCTCACGCGCGGAGCTTAGTCGATCCCCGCGCGCGTGACCGTGAGCTCGCCGAAGTCGTCGAATTGCCCTGCCTCGAGCACGAGCTGCCGCTTGCCGCGCCAGTGTCGATGGTCGGCTTCGATGAACGGACCGTTGCGTGCGCGGAGCTCGTCGAGCACGCGTGGCATCGCACCCGGCGGGAACACGACGTGGAGCGAGACGTCGGCGAGCTTGCCGTCGACGACGTGCGCTTTGAGCTTCACCGTGCCGTACTCGCTCGCCGCGAAGTCGACGTCGACGTAGCCGTGGGACACGACGGTCGAGCCACCGAGCGTGCGCTTGGCATCGCCGAGTGTCATGCCGGCAACGGCGAGCCGCGCATCGAGATCGAGATCCGCGAGCGGCATGTATCGCTCGATCGTCGGCGCAAACTTCGCGCTGACCAAGCCACGCAGGTGACGCTCGGGCCAGAGCCAGATTCGCGCGTGGTCGCTCGCGAACGCGGGCGTGCCCCAGACCTGCTCGAGCACGGCGAATTCGCGCGTCGGCTCGATCGTGGGGCTGAGCCCGAGCATGATCGCGCGAACGTGACCGTCGGCGTCGAACAGCGGTTCGACCGTATCGAGTTGATCCGGATCCCATGCCGGCCAGGCCTTCGCGAGCTCGCGCTCGGTCATGCCGATCTGCGCGCGGCCGCACAGCGCCGGCAGCCCGGAGGGTCCGAGCGCAGCGAGCCGGGCGAGCTTCTGCTCGTGCGCGGTGTCGGCCACGACGAGTCGAGCACTCGCTGCGAGGATGACGACGGCCAGGCGCATCGCGGTCATACGAGCCCACTACGACGCGCGGTCGTGTAACAGCTCACCTACTTCGGCGCGGCGACGAACGCCGTTGCCGGCGCGCGCTCGATCGTCACGGTCCGGCCGACCACCAGATCGCCGACGAGCACGCGCAAAGCGGGCACGGCAAGCGGGCCGCGTTTGACGACCGGCGCGAACCGGCGCGCGATCGCATGCACGGCCTCGGCATCGGCCGGCTTGAAGCCCGCGACGATCGCGTCGCCGTGAAAGCTCGCCGCGGCCGCCGCGATCTGCGCCTTCTTCGCGTTCGCGTTGCCGTAGACGACGAGCAGCGGTCCCGACATCACCGGCAGTGCGAGCACGACGTGCGTGCCGGACGGCAGGTCGACGCCGTCGGGCACGATCGCCGCTTCCGCTTTGCCGAGGCCGAGCGCGGCGAGCGCCGACGCGGTATCCGGCGCGGGCTCGATCTTCGCGAAGAAGCTCTTGTCGATCTCGCCGCCGAACAGCGCATCGACGACGAAATCGGTCTCGCGACCGCCGACCGCGGGCACGAGCACGCGCTTGCCGCGCAGTGCCGCGATCTTGTCGACACCGCGTGCGACGAGCTGCCAGCCGTGGGTGATCTCGCCGCCGCGATCGGCGCCCGCGATCACCGTGTAGTTACCGCCGGCCGCCGCGAGATACGTCGCGTCGACGAGCGCGACCGTGACCTCACCGGTGCGCACCGCGGACGCGAAGTCGCTCGCGCGCGCGTAGACTTTGCCGCTCGCCGTGGCGCCCGTCGCCTTGCCGAGCTCGTCGGCGAGCTTGCTCACGAGATCGACGCGCGCCGACGTCGACGGGAACGGCGCGGTCGGCGCGTACAGCCCGACGGTGAGGGTGTCGGCACGCGCGATCGCCGTCAATGCGATCACGATCGCGAGCACGCGCATCATTTGCCACCTCCGTAGATCCGCTCTTTCGCATCGATCCATTCGGGCAGCGCCGCGAACCGCACGCCGGCTTTCTTCGCGTGCTGCCACGCGTCGAGCGCGCGTTGTTGATCGCCTTTGCGCTCGTATGCGATGCCGAGGTTGACCCACGCTTCGGGCACTCTGTTCGCGAGCCGCTCGAGCTCGCCGATCGCAGCATCGACGTGACCGTCCGCGAGATCGATCACCGCGAGGTTGTGCGCGAGCTCGTCGGTGCCGACCTTCGCATTCGCGGCTTTCGCGGTCGACAAGTAGCGGCGTGCGGCACCGAGATCGCCGTCGCGATACGCCTCTTGCGCGGCGTCGAGCGCGACCACGCGGATCGCGGTGCCGAGCAGCGCCGTGGCCACGCCGGAGGCTTTGCTCTGCAGCGACGTCAGCCTGTCGAGCGCGCGCGACGCGTGGCGCGGCGTCAAGCCATCGACGAACGCGGTCAGGATCGGCACCGCTTGCGTATCGGCGGGCGGCGGAAACGGACAGCTCTGACCGGCGACCGCACGCAGCGCCGCCGTCGCCGCGCTCACGTCGCCCGCCGCGACGCTCGCGAGCGCGAGATCGCACTTGGCGG
The DNA here is from genome assembly GCA_036490255.1 of Kofleriaceae bacterium. Taxonomy (GTDB): domain Bacteria; phylum Myxococcota_A; class Polyangia; order Haliangiales; family Haliangiaceae; genus JABFXX01. The sequence goes on along the minus strand of DASXEF010000511.1, from coordinate 4,863 downwards.
CGAGCGTCGCGTCGCCGCCGACCGACGCGCGCAACAGCTCGACGGCTTTGCCACCGTTGCCGGCCTCGAGCGCTTTGAGCGCCGCCGCGTGGCGCGCTTCGGCGAGCGCGGCGCGATGGCGCTGCGCGAGCGGTCCCGTCTTCGCGGCTTTCTCCGTCTTCTCGAGCGCGGTCACCGCGATCGCCGGATCACCGCCGGCGAGCTCGCTCGCAGCCCAGTCGATCGCGATCTCCGCCGCGTTGTCCTTTTCGCCCGCGAGCGCGCGATCGTAGAGCGGCCTCGCGCCCGCGACATCGCCGGTCAGTGCGTGTGCACGCGCGTCGAGCATCAACACGATCGGCGACGCGTCGACTTTCGCCGCGCGATCGAGCGGACCGGTCGCATCGGCGGGCTTGTTCTCGGCGAGCCGCGCGATGCCGAGGTCGCGCCAGATGATCGGATCGCCGTCCAGCTGATCGGCGCGCGACAGCACGAGCTCGGCGCCGCCCGCATCGTTGGCGGCGAGCTTCGCGACGCCGACCATCGTCAGCGCTGTCGCCAGCAGCTTCTTCGAGCGCGCCGTGCTGCCGAGCGACTCGGCGATGTCGAGCGCTTTGACGGCGGCATCCGGCTGGCTCGCCGCGAGCAACGCCGCGCCGTACACGGTCTGGATCTGCGAATCCTTGTCGAGCTCGCCGGTCGCGAGCGGCTCGAGCAGCTTCACCGCGCCGGCGGCGTCCCTGTTCGCGAGCGTGCACTCGCCTTCTTCGGCCCACCACTCGGGATCGGCGCTCGGCGACGGCGGCGGCCCGAGCTTCGCGAGCGCGGTGAGCCCGTCGCTCGCATGGCCCGCGCGACGCAGCACGCTCGCGAGCCGCACGGTCCAGCGCCGCTTGTCGGGCTCGAGCTCGTGCGCGGTCTCGAGCTCCTTGCGCGCGTCCGCGAGGTTGCCACGCGCGGCCTGCGCTTCGCCGACGAGCGCGTGGCCCGCCGCGACATTCTTCGGCCCGCGCTCGATGTAGCGCTTGCCGAGCGCGAGCGCGCCGTTCGCATCGCCGAGCGACAGCGCGCATTGGCCGTCGACGAGCCACACTTCCGGATGCTGTTGCGCGGCGGGCTCGAGCGCTTCGAGCAACGGCCGCGCGCGCCGGCAATCGATCGCCGCGGTCGCCCAGGCGATGCCGAGCTGTGCACGCTGCTGGACCGCGCCCTTCGAATTGCTCGCGGCACGCTCGAACATCGCGAGCGCCTGCTGCGCCTGATGCGCGCGGAGATATGCGTCGGCGAGCTCGATGCGATTTCTCGCGTCTTCACCTGCGAGCGCGGCCGGGCGGTTCGCGAAGTACGCTTCGAGCGCGGTCACGGCGTCGCGCCAGCGCCCGATGTCGTGCGCGTGACGGCCGATCAAGAGCTGCGCGTCGTAGCGCGTCGGCTCCTTCGCGACGACTTGTTGCAGCAGCGGGATGCCGTCATCGGCGTCGCCGGAGAGCACGAGCTGCGAGCCGAGCGCGGTGAGCACGGCGCTATCGGCCGGCGCGAGCGCCTGCGCCTTGCGAAGCAGCGCGATGCCGTCTTTGTAGCGATTCTTCGCCGCGAACACCGCCGAGCGCAGCACGTACGCTTCGACGCGTTGCGGGTTGAGCGCGAGCGCTTGATCGAGTGCCTTCGCGGCATCGTCGAGATCGCCGCGCTTGAGCGACGCCCGACCTTCTTCGACGAACGCCGTGCTCTCGTCTTCGGCCTGATTCGGCCGCTGCGCGAACGCCGGCGTCGCGAGCAGGACGATCGCGAGAAGTAGCGTCCACGCGCCACGTGCACGTGCTCGTCCACGCTCGCACGACGCGCGATCCGCGCGCTGGGTCGACGCACTCGTGCAAACGCCACATGAACGCGCCACGGTCGTACAAACCGACGAGTACGAGCACGAGCACGAGTACGAGTACGAGTACGAGCTAGTACGCATAGCCCACCTTCGCGAAGTACTCGCGGCCTTCGCCGGGGACCTGGAACACGGTGACGGTCGGCGTCACGTCGGTGCGATCGTAGTCGCCCGGTGCGGGCACGAGATCGCGCGTGCCGAGGATGTTGCGAACGCCGAGCGTGAGATCGAAGTGGTGCACGTTCGGGATGAAGATCGTGCCGTTGAGCCCGAGCCAGCCGGGCGTCTCCGGACCGGGCGCGCTGGTGTCGTCGTCGACGCGCGTCGCGCGCTTGCCGATGTACTCGAGCTCGGCCGAGAGATGGCCGATGCCGAACAGCTTCGGCGTCGATACGCCGCCGGCCGCGGTCAACGCGGGCGCGTTCGGCACGTTGCCGAACTCGACGGTGCCGCCCTGATCGCCTTCGCCGACGTCCGAATACGTCGCGCCGCCGAACGCGTACCAACCGCCCGACGTGCGATAGCTGCCTTCCGCTTCGACGCCTTGGCTGACGAACTGGCCGGCGTTCTGGAACTGCAACAGGTTCATGTTCGCCGGATCGGCGAGTTGCTCGACGACGCCGGTCGCGTCCCAGTAGAACGCCGACAAGCGCAGCGACAAGCCACCGGTCGGCTTTGCCCACAACACGGCCTCGAGGCTCTGGATCGTTTCGGCGTGGAGGTTCGTCGGCTGCGCGAAGCTGACGTTGTCGAAGAAGAACGCTTCGTACGCGCTCGGGTTGCGAAAACCTTCGGCGTACAAGAATTTCACGCCGTACTTTTCGGGCTTCGAGAAAAACAGTGCGACGCGCGGCGACAGGTTCTTGTCGAGCACGGTGTTGTCGTCGAAGCGCAGGCCGGCGGTGAAGCCGAGCCACGGCGTCGGCTGGCCGTCGATTTCGGAGTACACGCCTTCGATGCCGAAGTTTTTCGGTACGCACGCGGCGTCGTTCGGGCCGCACGTCGCATCGCCTTCGGTGAACGACTTCGAGTTCGTGCGGTAGTACGTGCTCTCCGTGCCGACCGTGATGCCGAGCTTCTGCGGCGCGATGATCTCGTAACGGCCGCGGAGCTCGACGCCGTACGCCGCGCCGTAGCCGCGATCGTCGAACGGCGGCAGATCGTTCTCTTGAATGATGTGGTCGGAGTACCAGTACAGATTCGCGTAGACGCGGCCGGTCACGCTGAGCCGCGGCGTGATGTCGTGCGTGTGCCCGCCCTCCGCGAGGATCTGCGTGTCGTTTGCGACGTACGGCGGCACCGCGGTCGGATCGCCGTCGTACGGCGCGAACGGCGAGTCGCGATAAAAGTGGTACGCGCGCACCTGGCCGAACGTGCCGTTGTAGTTGCCGACGAGCGATGCCGCGACTTGCTGCGAGCCGTCACCTTTGAGCTGCTGATCGCCGAACACGCTCGGCAGCGTCAGCGTCTCGCCGATGCGATCCATGAACTGCACGGTGCCGCGCACGCTCTCGCGCACGTCGCCGGCGGCAAAGCCCGCGCTCGTCACCGAGCCGTTGATCGAGTTGATCGACGTGTGCGCCCAGGCCTTCGGCGCATCGGCGGCGCCGCGCGTCACGATGTTGATGATGCCGAAGAACGCGTTCGCGCCGTACACCGACGACACCGGGCCTCGAATCACCTCGATGCGCGAGATCTCGTCGATCGAGATGAAGCTATCGAAGCCGAGGCCCGCGAACGACGCCCACGCTTCGTTGATCGTCGCGCCGTCGACGAGCACCAAGATTCGCGTGTTGTAGTCGCCGAGAATATTCAGCCCGCGAATGCCGACCGAATACGACAGCCGATTGTCGACGAGATACACGCCGGCGACACCGGCGATCGCTTCGCCGACGGTGCGATAGCCGAACCGCTTGATCCGATCGGCACTGACGACCGTCACCGCCGACGCGACGTTGCCGAGGCTCTGTTCGCGCTTCGCGGCACCGACGACGACGTCTTCTTCGGCCGACGATGCGGCGAGCACGGTTGCCGTGCTCGAGATCGTCTCGCCTTCGCTCGGCAGCGGCGGCAGATCGCCGGGATCGACCGCTGGGCCCGGATCCGACGCTGGCTGAGCGACGGCGGTTGCAGAAATGAGGAGGACCGCGGCGACGAGCTTCACGCGGCGCGCCCCGACGCGCGCGCGGGCGGCGGATCGAACTGGCACAGCACGAACGTGATGTCGTCGCCGGCGACCTGACCTTCGGCGTGTTTCTCGAGCGCGGCGAGCACGCGGTCGCGCAGCGTGACGAGCGCGCCGGCGTCTTGAATCGGCTGGCCGGTCAGCGCGCCGCGCAATCGGCGATCGCCGAACAGCTTGCCGGCGGGATTCGCTCGCTCGACGACGCCGTCGGTGAAGCACACGAACAGATCGCCCGGCCGCAGCTGCAACGAGCCGCGCCGGATCTCGACGTTGATGTGGCGATCGCCGAGCGGATTGCCGCTCGCCGCGATGATGCTGGCCTCTTCGAGCACGCGCGATTGGCCGAGCTTGATCACGTACGGAAAATTTTGCCCGGCGTTCGCGTACTGCAGCACGCCGCTCTGCGAATCGAACACCGCGGAGAACGCCGTCATCAGCACGTTGTGCTCGCCGACCATCGCGATCGCCGAATCGATCGCGCGCAGCACCTGCTCGGGCTGCAACAGCTTCTCGTCGGCGGCGGCGAGCGCTTCGACCGCGCCGCGCGCCGTCGCCGCGATCATCGCCGAGTGAATGCCGTGGCCGGTGGCATCGCCGATGACGAGCAGCATCTTGCCGTTCGACAGCTTGCGATACATCCACCAGTCGCCGCCGCACTGCGACGCGGGCATGCAGTAGCCGATGACTTTGAAGTAGCCGTGTTGGTCGAGCACCGTCGGCGGCAACATCGCCTGCTGGACTTGCCGCGCGAGCTCCATCTCTTTTTCGAGCGACGCCTTCTGCGCGTTCTGCGACAGCAGATTCACCATCGCGTCGCTCA
>DASXEF010000477.1:0-3842 GCA_036490255.1 Kofleriaceae bacterium | reverse complement strand
GATCCCGTCGTGGAAGTACTTCGACGTGATGATCGACGGGATCGACGCCATCGTGCCCGCCGACGGCGCGTTGCAGAACGTGAACGAGGTGCTCTTCTTGACCAGCTCGGCGAGCCGCGGCGTGGTGTCGCGATGCTTCGCCGCCTGCGCGTAGCCGCCGAACGTCGTGTGATCGTAGCGCAGCGTATCGACGGTGATGAACAAGAAGTTCCACGGCTTCTTGAACTGATCTGGAACCGGCAGGTGAGGGCCGGTGGCGACTGCCGGCGTGCGCAACGTGAAGTCGTGGCCGTCGCAATTTTGATCGATGCCGTCGTCGGGGATGTCGATCGCGCCGGGGTGAATGCTCGGATCGAGCGGCGCGCAATCGTTCTCGCCGAGCAACGAGCCGAAGCCGTCGCGATCGAGATCGTTGGTGACGCGCACGAAATCGACGAGCTTGTCGAGCGCGGGCGAGCTCGTGATCGCGACGTACTTCGCTTCCGGATCGCCGCCCCACCACAGCAGCGTCGGCACGATCAACACGAACGCGCCCGCGGCGAACGCGAGCGCGTGCGTGCGCGTGCGTGGCAACACGCGCGTCGGCCGATCGTGCAACAGGCTACCGATGCCCGCGCCGAGCAGCGCGATCACGCCCGAGACCACGAGCCGGACCGGCATCACGCTGCGGCTCTGCGGCAGAACGATCCAGCTCGCAGCGAGCCCGCAACCGACGAGCGCGGCGAACACGATCGCGGCCGCACGCCAGCGGGCGAGCGGATTGGCGACGCGCAGGATCGGTGCGAGCGCGTTGGCGGCGGCATGCGCCGCGATCACGAGCACGCGATAGATCACGCGCGCCGCCGCGACGATCGCGACGCCGAGCAGCGCGACGACGACGCCGGTCAGCTGCGGCTCTTTGTAGTGCGTGAACGCCCAGACCGCGACGCGTTGCAGCGCCGCACCGACGACGATCGCCGTTCCGAGTGTCGCCCACACGATCGGCACGCCGGGGCGCACGCCGCGCTCGTCGGGCGGCGATGCGTGGAACCAGCTCGGCGCGAGTGCGGCCGCGGGATCGAGCCGGCTCGTGAGCCAGCGGCCGGCGAGCATGATCGCGGGGAGCGCGAGCACGAGCAGCGCCCACAACCACGCCGACAGCACGAGCACGAGCGCGGCGAGCCGGAGCTTCGTGCCGAACCCCGAGTGCGCCGGATACGCCCACAACGTGATCGCGTACTCGCTCGGCGCGAACGCGAGCACGCCCGCCGAGACCATCGCGATCGCGCGTCCGACGTCGCCGATCGCGGCGTCGCGCCAGGATCGGTAGCGTGCGCGTGGCATCTGCGTTGGTGGTATCACGTTCGAAGCGCCCGTGCTTTTCGCCCGCTTGCTCCGCTCGGGAATTGTCGCGATCGCGGCGCTCTACCTCTACGTGTTTCCGTATTTTCCGCGGATCCACAGCGCGAACGAGCTGCCGCGCGTGTACCTCGTCAAGGCGATCGTCGACGATCACACGTTCGCGATCGATCGCCAGGTCGAGCGCTTCGGCGCGACGTCGGATCTCGCGAAGCGCGACGACCACTTCTATCAAAACAAGGCGCCCGGCGCGTCGCTCGTCGTCGTGCCGTTCTACGCCGCGCTCGAGGCGATCGCCGGCGAGCCGAGCCTCGCCGTCACGATGTGGCTCTGCCGGATCGTCACCGGCGTGATCCCGACGCTCGTGTTTCTGCTGCTGCTGTGGCGATTCTTGGCGCGGTTCGCACCCGACGAGGCGACGCGCCGGCTCGTGCTCGTCGCGTACGCGCTCGGCTCGCTCGCGCTGCCGTATTCGCTGCTCTATTACTCGCATCAACTATCCGCGGTGTTGATCGCGAGCGCGTGGATCATCGGGCTCGATGTCGCCGACAAGACGCGCGGCATGCGCGCGATGATCGCGGTCGGTCTGCTCGCGGGCTGCGCGCCGCTCGTCGATTACCAGGCGGCGTTCGCCGGCATTCCGCTACTCGCGCATCTGATCTGGACGATGCGCGCGTGGCCGCGCCGCGAGAGCGCGCGTGCGCTCGGCATCGCAGCGCTCGCCGCCGCCGTGCCGCTCGCGCTGCTGCTCTACTATCACGCGGCGTGTTTCGGCAGCCCGCTGTCGACCGGCTACAACTTCGCGACGGTCTACGCGACCGACCACGATCACGGCTTGCTCGGCATGACGCATCCGACGCTCGCGGCGCTGTTCGGCGTCACCGTCGCGCCCGACAACGGGTTCTTCGCGCTCGCGCCGTGGTGGCTGATCGCGATCGTCGGCGGCGTCGCGCTGTGGCGGCGCGATCGCGCGCTCGTGATCGCGTGCACGGCCGTCGCCGTGATCTTCTTCGCGTTCATCGCATCGCTCGGGTTCTGGCGCGCCGGCTGGGAAGTCGGCCCGCGCTACATCACCGCGATGCAGCCGTTCTTGCTGCCGCTCGTCGCCGCGGGCCTCGTGCGTCTGCGCGGCACGTGGCTCGGCGTCGCGTGCGGCCTGATCCTGACCGGCGCCGTCATCTACGTGCTCGCGTGCGCGACGATGCCGTACTGGCCCGACTCGTTTCGCGACCCGCTCTACGACGTCGCGTTCCGCTTGCTCGGCGATCACGCGGTCGCACCGAACCTCGGCCGCGTGCTCGGCTTGCACGGGCTGGTCGGCATCGCGCCGTTTGTCGTGGGTGCGCTCGGGCTCGTCGGCTATGCGATCTTCAAGCTCGGCGGCGCGCGTGCATGCGCGATCAGCGCAGCGATCACCGCGGTGCTGATCGCGGCGTTCGCGCTGGTGCCGCACGCGGGAGCTGACGCGCGCGCCGCCTACGCACGAACGCTGTACCCCGCGGCGCGCGAATAAGTGATACGAACGGGCTCGCGGATGCGTGCGGCTCTGGCACTTTTCCTGGTCGCGAGCTGCTCGAGCCACAAGCCGGCTTCGACGCACGACGATGCCGACGTCGCAGAGCCGGCCGATCGCGCTGCGACGTTCGACAAGAAGTGCGCCGCCGGCGACCTCGAGAGCTGCCGCCAGCTCGGCGTGATGTATCAGGACGGCACCGGCGTGTCGGTCGATTCGCGCCGCGCGACCCAGCTGTTCAATCAGGCGTGCAACGGCGGCAACGCGACCGCGTGCAACAACCTCGGGCTCAACCTCGCCGAGGGCATCGGCGTCGATCGCAACGCCGCGCGCGCGATCGACGTCTATCAAAAGGCGTGCGACGGCGGCGTCCTGCTGGCGTGCCGCAACCTCGGCCTGATGCTGCGCGACGGCCACGGCGGCGCGACGCCCGATCTCGCGCGCGCGGCGCTGCTGCTCGAGAAGGCGTGCAAGGCGAACATCACGTTCGCGTGCAAGAACCTCGGCGACCTCGACGCGATGGTCGCCGTCAAATCGACGCCGGCGCGCTGGAAGCAGGCGCTCGCGCACTACAAGCAGGGCTGCGATGCCGGCGATTCGACCGCGTGTCGCCAGATCGGCATGCTCTACCTCGACGGCAAAGGCCTCGCGAAGTCGACCAACGCCGCGACGGTTTGGCTCGAGCGCGCGTGCGTCGGCGACGACGCGTTCGCGTGCCGCGTGTTCGGCGCGATGCTCGTGCAGGGTATCGGCGTCGCCAAGATCGATATCGAGCGCGGCAAGCAGCTCATGCAGCGTGCGTGCGACGCGAAGGACGATGAAGCGTGTCGCTTGGTCGCCGAGGTCGATCGGCAGCTCGGTTCGGGCTCCGGAGTGGGATCGGCTGGCAGCGCCTCGCCGATCCTGCTTCCGGCCGGATCGAGTGCGATGTAGGTGCTTCACCTATCGCCCGCGACATATATGCTAAGTTATTGAAGCTCCGTCGCTCCCG
>DASXEF010000454.1:0-2501 GCA_036490255.1 Kofleriaceae bacterium | reverse complement strand
GAACACGCGCAGCGTGTAGTGCCCGGCGCGCGGAAACGCGTAGCTGAAGTCGTAGTGGCCGTCGCCTTTGTGGGGCTTCGCCGACAGGCCCTTGGTCTGGCCGTGATCGTCCTCGATCGTGACGACGAGCTCGGCGGCGCGCACCGGCTGACCGAGCTTGTTGCGGATCTCGAGGTGCGGGCGGATCAATGTCCCGGCGTGAATCGGATCGGGCACGAGCACGTGCATGACGAGCTCGCCGTCGTCGAGATCGAAGGCGCGCCGATCGGCGCCGCTCGGCGTGACCGGCGTGTTCGGCGTGTCGTTGGCTTCATCCCGCGTCTGATCGCCGCCGTGAACGATCATGTGCGCGCCGACGCCGGCGGCGACCGCGAGTAACGCCGCGGCGATGCTCGCGCCGATCGCGAATCGCCGCGACGACTTCGCGGGCGGCGGAGCGCTCGTGATCTTCGACGAGCGCCGCGGCCGTGCATCGGCGAGGGCGGCATCGACCGCGGCGACGAGCGCGTCGGCGGATTGCAGGCGATCGTCGGGCTTCTTCGCGAGCAATTTCGCACATAGCGCGTCGATCGTCGCCGGGATGCCCGCGTGCTTCGTGCTCGGTGCCGGCGGGACCTGCGCCATGTGCGCCATCAGCACCTCGAGCCCGTTGCCTTCGAACGGCGGTGCGCCGGTGACCAGCTCGTAGAGCAGACAGCCGACGGCGTAGAGATCGGAGCGCGCGTCGACGATATCGCCGTGCGCTTGCTCGGGCGACATGTAGCTCGGCGTGCCGACGACGCCGTCGTGCGTGAGCCGCGTCGTGTCGGCGGTCGCGCCGGGCTTGCTCGCCGCGATGCCGAAATCGACGATCGTGATCAGGTCGTCGCCGTGACGATCGCGTCGCCACACGATGTTCGACGGTTTGAGATCGCGATGGACGACGTCGGCGGCGTGCGTCTCGGCGAGCGCGCTGCCGATCGAGCGGATGATCGCGAGCGCGCGCACGGGCAGCAACGGGCCGTCGGCGAGGATCTTGTCGAGCGATTGACCGTCGACGAATTGCATCGCCAGGTACGGCCGCGCATCGGCGAGCTCGCCGACCGCGTAGATCGCGACGACGCCGGGATGCGTGATGCGCGCCGCCGACCGCGCCTCGCGCGCGAACCGCTTCGCCATCACCGGGTCGGCGGCGATCGCGCTGGTCGGGACTTTGATCGCGACCGGCCGATCGAGCCCGAGCTGGCGGCCTTTGTAGACGGTGCCGAACGCGCCGCCGCCGAGCACCGAGTCGACGATGAACGCGTTATCGATCGTGGTGCCGACGAGGTTCGAGCCGCCGAGGCTCGTCGCGGCCGTGATCGGCAACACGGCGGTCGCCGCGACGCCGTCGATACCGTCGACAAACGCCGTCCCGCACTCGGGGCAGAACTGCCTCGAGGTCTCGCTCTGCGCGGTGCAACGTGGACAGGCGTGCAGCAACCTTGCAACCGTAGCAAACGCAGCGCCATGCTGTCGGCGGATGCGCTGTACCTCGTGGCTCGCGGCGTTAGGAATGATCGCTGCCAATCGGGCACACGCGGGCGGCATGTTCTTGCCAGTTCAGGGCGTGCACTCGTTCGAGCTCGCCGGCGCGCTGATCGCCGGCGCGAACGACGCCGACGCGCTCTGGCTGAACCCCGCTGGGCTCGCGCGCTTCACGGGCTACGGCACGACCGGGCTCGAGTTCGACGTCGCGTACTTGTACCAACCGACGACGTTCACGCCGCCGGCGCCCGGCTTGCGCGTCGCGAACCAGCAGCCGGGCGAGGGCTTGCCGTCGCTCGCCGGCGCGATCGGGCTCGACGATCACTGGGTGCTCGCCGGTGGCCTGACCTGGAAATACGCGCCGACCGCGGAGTACGAAACCATCGGACCGCCGCAGCCGGTCGGTGCCGAGCGCTATCAGGCGTTCAGCACGTCGGGCACGCAGTACGTCGAGGTGCTCGTCGGTGCCGCGTACGTGATCTCGCCGCGGCTGCGCGTCGGCGCGACGCTGCAAGACCTCGTCACGATCATGAATCTGCAAGTCACCGCGTCTGCGTGCCCGGGCGCGCAGACCTGCGACTCCGGCTACGACATGCCGCTCGCGATCAAGGGCACGCAGGCAGTCACGCCGAGCGCGTCGATCGGCGTGCAGTACGACGCGATGCACGAGCTCACGCTCGGCGCGGTCGTCCAGGCGCCGACGCGGATCTCCGACTCGAGCGGCGTGACGTTCACGCCGCCCGACGAGCCGGTGTTTCGCGGCATGACCGTCACCGGCAGCTCGGTCGCGGCGAAGTACTGGCTGCCGCCGAGCCTGCGCGCCGGCGTGCAGTATCACGACGGCATCGTCGCGCTCGAGGCCGCTGCCGACGTCGAGCTGTGGTCGCTGCAGGATTCGATCGACATCGCGTTCGACGACGTCAAGATCGGCGCGTTGGCGGCGCACGACGTCTCGATCGCGCGCGACTACAAGACGACCGTCGCGCTCTCGCTCG
>DASXEF010000964.1:0-2734 GCA_036490255.1 Kofleriaceae bacterium | reverse complement strand
GCGCGTCGAGATCGAGGTCTCGTACGAAGGCTATCTGCGGCGCCAGGAAGCCGACGCCGCGAAGCTGCAGCGCGCCGACAACGTGCGCGTCCCCGACGAGCTCGACTACCGCGCGATCGCGGGCCTGTCGCGCGAGGCGATCGAGAAGCTCGAGGCCGTCCGGCCGCGCTCGGTGGGCCAGGCGTCGCGGATCAGCGGCATCACGCCCGCGGCGATCGCGATCCTGTTGACCCACATCGGACTTGCGCAGCGCAAGCGAGCCCCTGCGTCGACGAGCTAGCCGATCAAAGCGCATCGGGGGACATGAAATGTCCCTCGGCGGTGAGGTAGGTTCGACGCCTCATGAAGCTTAGCGGGACTGTGGTCAGCATCGGCGTCTGCGTTGGGGTGTGCACGTCGGCCGTCGCGAGCGCCGGTGGCTTGCTGTTGCCTGGCGCGGGCGTCGTGTCGACAGGGCGCGCGGGTGCGGCGATCGCATCCGCCGACGACGCCGAAGCGATCGTGCTCAATCCCGCGGGCATCGCGAAGTCGGACGGCACCGTGATCACGTTCGGCGCCGACTTCATCACCTACGCGTTGAAGTTCTCGCGCAGCGGCGACTATCCCGCGACCGTCGCGGGCGCCACGCCGGCGAGCTTCGACGGCATGCGATTCCCGTCGATGACGAACAGTCCGAGCCCGCCGCTCGGCCTCGGCAGCTTCCAGCCGGTGCCGCTGATCGGCATCGTCTCGGATCTGCACAAGGTCGTGAAGGGCTTACACGTCGGCTTCACGATCTACGCGCCGAACGCGTATCCGTTCCGCAACATGAACTCGGTCAACGGCCAGTCGTATTACGGCCACGACTCGAACGGCGTGTACTCGCTGCCGACGACGTACGGCGCCGCGCCACCGCCGTCGCGCTACGACATCATCGAGCAAGATGCCGCGATCATCTTGCCGACGATCGCGGTCGCGTATTCGATTCTGCCGAACCTCGATATCGGCGCGCGGTTCTCGGCGGGCTACGCCGAGCTCAACTCGACGACCGCGGTCTGGGGCCTGACGAACTTCCAGGAAGACCCGAAGCAAGACGGCATCGTCACGATCAAGGCGACCGACGACTTCGTCCACACGTTCGGGTTCGGCGCGACGTATCGGCCGACTCCGAACATCGAGCTCGCCGCGCAATGGTCGGCGCCGATCGACGTCCACGCATCGGGCACGGCCAACAGCTTCAACGGCCCCGACGTCCAGGTCGGCATGTCGTCGGTGACGGTGCAGCCCAAGCCCGATGCGATGGCGCGCTGTGCGCCCGGTGGCACGGCGGCTGATCTCAAAGCGTGCGTCGATCTCGAAGCCGCGCCGATGACCGCGACGATCGGCGGTCGCTGGAAGTTCCTCGACGACGCCGGCAAGATGCGCGGCGACGTCGAGCTCAACCTCGGTTGGGAGCACTGGGGCGCGAAGTGCGACTACAACAACGGGCTCACGTCGTGCGTCGATCCGAGCAACTACCACGTCACGATCGACGGCGAGGTCGTCTCGGCGCTCGCACCGACCGATCCGATTCCGCTCTCGGAGCAGCTGATCCAGCACAACCTGCAGGACACGTATTCGGCGCGCGTCGGCGGTAGCTGGATCTTCCCGGTCGGCGCCAACGCGGTCGTCGCGCGCGCCGGCGTCAGCTACGACTCGGCGGCGGCGCAAAACGGCTGGGAGCGGCTCGACCTCGACGGCGCGGCGCGCACGATGTTGTCGCTCGGCGCGTCGTACAAGCTCACGCGCTGGTCGATCGACGCCGGCTTCTCGTACATCTACGAAGGCTCGCGCACGCAAAACTCCAACTGCGCGCCGTCGACGACGACCGGCTGCAGCTCGAGCGGCCAGCAGCAATCGTTCCCGAACCAGGCCGGTGCGAGCCCGGTCAACCCCGTGTTTCAATTCAACGGCCAGTTCGAGGATCCGATCGACCAAGGCACGTTCGTGTCGCATTACGTGCTCTTGGACATCGGTGCGTCGCTGCGCTTTTGATGTCACAGTAAGCCCATGAGCAATGCGCTGGTGAAGAGCAGCGGGCGTGGCGGAACTGGGATCGTGCCGGCTGCAGCGAGCCTCGTACTGCCCGGCGTCGGCCAGCTGATCAACGGCGAGAGCGACAAGGCGCTCGGCGTGTTCGTCGTCGCGGTCGCGACCGGCGCCGCGTTCTTGGGCGGCTTGCCGATCATCGGTGGGATCTGCGGCCTCGTCCATCTGGCGACGCACGTCTACGCCATCGGCGACGCGTACATCCAGGGCCGCAAGAAGTAGCTCGAGCCGACGCGCGGCATGATCTCGGCGAGCCTGCGAATTGGCGCTATGCTCGTCGAAAATGGACGAGCGGTTCGATCAATTCAGCGGCACTGAAACGTACATCGCGAGCGAGGAGCTCAAGCACGCCGTCAACGTCGCCGTCGCGCTCGGCCGGCCGCTGCTCGTGCGCGGCGAGCCCGGCACCGGCAAGACGCTGCTCGCCGAGAACCTCGCGACCGCGTTGGGCCTGCCGCTGCTCCGCTGGCACGTCAAGTCGACGACGAAAGCGAAAGACGGCCTCTACGTCTACGACACCGTGCAGCGCCTGCACGATTCGCGCTTCGGCGGCGATGTGAAAGACATCGCGAAGTACATCAAGCTCGGCCCGCTGGGCGAGGCGCTCGATTCGCCGACGCGCGTCGTGCTGCTGATCGACGAGGTCGACAAGGCCGATATCGAGTTC
>DASXEF010000393.1:0-8578 GCA_036490255.1 Kofleriaceae bacterium | reverse complement strand
CGCTTCGAACTCGTCGAGTGTTGCGAGCTCCTTCTCGGGGCTCGAGAAGTCGAAGCCCGGCTCGTCTCCCGCGAAATCGCGAAGCTCGTCTTTGAGCACGTCGGTCTCGAGCAAGCCGCCGTCCTGCGGCTCGAGCACGGTCCGGCGCTCGGCCTCGGGCACGGCAGTGGCGAGCGCCGCGATGCACGTCTGACCGCGCGGCCCATTGCGCAGCGCGCGCAAGCGTTCGAGCGCGGCCTTGTCGCCGCCGTCGAAGCGCAGGAGCTCGCCGAGGCACGTGTAGGCGAGCGTCGTCATCGCGGTCGCTTCCGCATATTTGGGATCGTGATCGCGCTCGGCGACTTCGACGGATTTGCGATCGGCCATCGCGGCCGCTTCGGTCCACTTGCCGGCCAGGATCAACGTCTCGGCGATCGGCAGGGCGCCATGCTCGCGCTCTTCGGCGGTCGTGGTCACTGCCGCGGCTTCCTCGAATCGGCCGAGATCGACGAGCGCACGAAATTCGGCGGAATGATCACCACACCGCCGCGCTTGCTCGAGGAGCTCGTCGAAGCGGCTAGCGTTCTCGAGCGTCTGCGTGAGGTCGCCGCAATCACCGGTGAGCTTGCTGAGCGCGATGCTCCGATCGATCGTCGCCGCGTCGCGATACGGATTGCCGGCGACGAGCTCGCTCAGATCGCTCAACGCATCGTGGCGTGACGATGTCGCGGCGGCGAGGCCGCACGCGCTCGTGTTCGACAGCTCGACGGGCGCGTCATCCGGCTTCCAGCTGTCGTCGAAGTAGTGCATGCGCCCGTGCCAGCACGTCTTCTCCCAGCCCTCGCCGAGCGCGACTTCGGCGCGCCAGCCCGCGAGACCGACGATGCCGCCGATCAAGATCGCGGCGATGACCGAGATCGGTGCCGCGGCACCGGTCGCCGCGCGCGCGGCGATCGCGATCGGCGCATCGGCGAGTGGCCTGAGCACGCGCATGCTCGCGTTCGTTCGGTTGTCGGCTTCATCGGTGCTCGCGACGGTCTCGAGCTGACCGAGCGCGATCACGTCGTCGCCCGGCGCCACGATCGATAGCTGCGCACTCGAGATCGATACCTTGCGGAACCGCGGGCGATGCAGCGCCGGCTCGGCGGCGACGAGCGCCTCCGCGGTCTCGACCGGCACGCCGCGACGCGCCGCGAACGCGCGACTTCCGGCGACGACGTGGACCGGGCCATCGAGCACGACCCTGCCCTCTGCAGTCTCGATCCACAGCTCGTCGCCGCGCAGATCCGCGACGACGTCGGGATTCATCCCGCGCTTGCCGACGACCGTGCTCGCGTCGCCGCCGCCGAGCGTTCCGCGAATCACGCCGGGCTCGGTCCGCGCGTCGAGCAAGCGCATCTCGGCGCGCGCGAGGTTGCGTGCGATGCGCCGCCAATTCCACACGACGAGTGCGAGCACCCCGACGATCGAGAGCGCGAGCCCGAGCCGCCAGACCACCGCGCCATACACCACGAATAGCGGAAGCGTGCCCATTCACGAATCGTAGCGCATCAATTCCCGTCCATCGCGCGCACGTGGATCGCGAACACGATCATCGCGTCATGGTCACTGCGATCGACGAGCCCGTTGCCGACCGCGACGCCGATCGAGCCTGCGCGAGAGAAGAAATAATCGACGCGGGCTCGCGCGTTCACTTCGAGCTGCGCGTGCGACACGTCGGGATCGGCCATGCACGCATCGTCGATACACGCGGCGACGTCGTAGTAGCGCATGCCGGCGGTGAGCTCGGCGGCGAGCGCGACGTTGCGTACGACCACGTGCGCGCCGGCGATCACGCGGGTCGATGCGAACGACGTGCCGTCGCTCGTCGCGCCGCGCGGCAATTGCTCGGAGACTTCGACCAGGCCACCGAACGCGAGCTCGCCGCCGACGTAGAAGATCGCGTCGGGCGCGTAGAGCACGCGCAACGTTGCCGCGGTCGCCGTCGCGTGCGCCGCAGCGCCCTCGACAGCCTTGCCGCTCGCGAACGACACCGCCGGCGCGACGAAGCGCTCGGTCAAGTCGCCGAGCTCGATCCACATCCGCGGATCCTGCGGATCGTCGGGCGACCACTCGCCGAAGTGCGAGCAATGCTCGAACCCGACGACGTCGCTGTGCTCGTGACAGCCTTTCGCCTCTGCACGCGCCGCGATCAGCGCGACCGCAAGACCGACGAGCTTCATCGCGCCACGAAATCCGCGAGCGTGAGCTCGGGCGCGACGAGCTGCCAATCGGTGTCGAGCGCGACGTGCGTGCGCGCGAAGATGCCCGGCGGCGTCATCAAGTAGTACGTCGAAGCGCCGCCGGAGCTATCGCGATCCCAGGTCGCATCGATGACCACCCAGCCGTCGTCGACGTGCGCGACATTCCACGCGTGCAGCTCGCCGATCGGCGCGAGCGTGCCCGGCGACGCTTGGTCGTGCGCGAAGCCTTCGACCTCGCGAATGTCGACGCCCGCCGCCCAGCCGAGCGCGACGAGCAAGTTCGCGTAGCCTTCGCACACGCCGGTGCGCCGCGCGAACACCGCATCGGCGTCTTGCGCGAGCCGCTCGCCGCGCAGCGAGAACTGGTCGTAGCTGATCCGGTGCACGACGTAATCGTGGAGCGCCTTGACGAGCCGCCGCTGATCGCCGCGAATGTGATCGGCGAGGTACGTCCCGACCGCCGTGATCGTGGTCTCTTCGTCTGCAGGCATCGCCGCGACTTCGGGCTCGATCCCGTCGGGCAGCGGCCAGCGCGTCGTGCTCGCGGCGGCGTGGATCGGTGGCCGCGCGAGCGCGCCGACGATCTCGGTGCCGAGATCCCACTCGCCGAAGCACAACCAATGCGCGGGGTCGTGCTCGTTCTCGATGCTGGAGACGTCGACGCACGTCGCGGCGGGCGTGGTGCCGTCGGCGGCGAGATACGCGATCTCCTCGTGCGCGATGTTGCCGGCGTCGATCCGCAGCGCGCGCAGCTCGTGGTTCGGATCGTACGCGTGCAGCTTGCGCGTGCCGTCGGCGTAGCGGCCCACCGCGGCGACCTTCGAGAAGTCGATCGACACCGCGCTCGTGCAGTGATTGCCGAACGTGAACGCGAGCACCTGGCCTTGCGCGGTCGCGTCTTGGGTCGGAGCGATCGCGAGATCGACGCACTCGAGCTCGACGCGGCGGCCGACAAACGGATCGCGACCGTCGTGATACGAGCCTTGGCTGTACGACACGCATCCGGCGGCGACGACGGCGAGCAGCGCGGCGCGCATCCCGTCATGGAGCCACGCATGCGACGTCGCGCACGCCGCTTAACGAACCCTTACGATTAAGAACGGCTAGCGCGCGCGGTGAACGTGCGGCACGCGCAGCGAGCGGCCAGCTGCGACGCGAGCCGCCGGGCAGCTGTAGAGCAACGTGTCGGTCTCGACGAGCGAGACATCGTCGGGCGCGGTCTGCGTGCCCGAGCTGTACGTCTCGGTCAGCAGCTGGTCGCCGGTCCACGCGAAGATGTCGGTGCTCTCGATCGCCGACGGATCCGTACCGCCTTCGGTGTCGCTGAGCTCGCGGTACTGATCGTCGTAGACGTACGTGCCGTGCCACGCGCCGTTGCCCATGTCGTAGCTGATCGTCAAGCCGGTGTCGTCGTACGTCCACAGCTCGGGCGCGCTGCCGTCGTCGGGCGTCGCTTGGACGAGCCGCCCGTCGGCGTCGTATGCGAGCGTGTAGCCGAACGACGGTTGGCCTTGCTCGGTGAGCACTTCGCGGCCTGGATTGACGCCGGTGAATGCCGAGAACGCGTAGTCCCAATTGTCGTGATACGTGCCGTACGTGTAGTCCCACACGTAGTCGAGCAGATTCGAGCTCGCGTCGTAACTCTCGCTGATCTCGGTCCGCGAGCCCCAATCGTTCTGATCGAGCATGTGTGTCATGTCGTAACCGCTCCACGTGTAGTCGGTCGTCTCGTCGGAGCCGCCGGCCGCATAGACGCCTTCGGCGTGCGACAACATGCCGTTCGCGTCGTACGTATATGCGTAGACGACATCGGGAGTCGTATCGCCGTAGAGCGCGAGATCGTCACCGCACGCGATCGGAGTCGCCTGCGTGTCGAGATGTGGAGTGAATGTCGCGCTCGGCAGCTTCGGATCGGAGTCTTGCGTGGCGCAGCCGGCGGCGAACAACAAAGCGAATACGGTCTTCGTGCAGTTGGTCATGCTGGTTAGAACCGCGACCGCCGCGGCGTGGCATGGCAACTAATGACGCCGGTGAGAGCTCGGCACATGTGCGGTGCGCGCATCGACGCAGCCGTAGACGAGCGTGTCGACTTCGTACGTCGCGAGTACGTGCGGCGCTTCCATCGTGCCGGACTCGAACGTCGCGCCGAGCAGCTGGCCGTCGTTCCAATCGTACGTCGTCGAGCTCGCCAAGACGTTCGAACCCGTGCCGTCCCACGACTCGGATAGCTCGCGGCTCTGATCGTCGTACATGATCACGCCGTGCTGAACGCCGTTGTCGGTATCGATCGTGAGCGTGCGAGTCGCGCCGTCGTCGTACGTGTACGTCGTCGTCGAGCCGTCGTCCGCGACGGACAGCGACACGCGACCGAGCGCGTCGTAGTCATAGGTAAACCCGACGTCGGCCGACCCGGTCTGACTGAAGATCTCGCGCGCGGGATTGCCGTTGATGTCGAACGACGAGTACGCGTAGCGATACGCTTCGTCGTAGGGATAGTCCGGATCGATCGAGGTCTGGTGCACGCTGTAGTCGACGAGATCGCCGAGCGCGTCGTAGTCCTCGATGATCTCTTGCCACGTGTCCCATTCGAGCCGCGTCTCCACCGAGTGCGTCATGTGATCGAGGTGATCCCACGTGTAGTCGATCGAATCGGCGGAGCCGACGGCGTACGTGCCGGTTGCGTGCGAGAGCCGGCCGAGCGCGTCGTACGCGTAGCGATAGCTGACGTCGATCGCCGTGTCACCGCCGTACGAGATGTCGTCGCCGCAGGCAGCGTTCGCCGGATTGCCGTCGAGGCCCGGCGTGATCGAGCCGCCCGGCAGCTTCGGGCTCGCCGGCGTGTTGCACGCGGCGACGATCGCGGCGAATAGCATCGCGCGCTTCACAGCACCCATCCGATCGCGATCACCGAGCCGATACCGAGCGTCGGCGTCCAGCTCGCGCTCGTGTTGTCGGATTCGCGCAGCACGAACGTGTCGAGCTCGGCGTCGAGGCTCGCTCGAAAGCCGTGGCCGAGCGGAACCGCGATGCTCGCACCGCCGCCGAACAACGGCGCCGTGCTCGTGCGCGGCGGTGCCATGCCGGTCGTCGTGAAGTCTTGGTGCAGCATCGCGAGGCCGCCTTGGACTTGTAGCCCGAGCTCGACGCCGAAGACTTTCCACGCGTGACCGACCGCAGTCTCGACGGTGAAGTCATCGGTCGCGCTCGCGACGAACGCGTTGTCGGCGTGCTCGCGACAACCCGAGACGCGCGGCGTGACGGTCACCCACGACAGATCGATCGCGTAGCCGGCCGCTGCGCCGACGCACAGCCCACCGCCGGCGACGAGCGCGCTGCGCATCAAGCCGCCGACGACCACCGCGTCGTGGCGCGGTTGCTCGTAGACCGCTTGCACGCCGAGGCCTTTGCCGGCGACGCGGATGTAATCCACCGACGCGAGCTCGCGATCCTCGATCGTGTGGTTGTCGCCGGTCGCGACGACGACCGTTCCCTCGAGCAAGTGCGTCTCGCCGCGCTCGCGGATGAAGTAGCGGCCGGCGCCGACATTGAGCTGGCGCGTGGCGTCGTGCAGGCCGACTTCGGCGATGACCGGGCCGTCGGCGGAGCCGGCGAGCACGAGCGCGTCGCGGCCGTCGGGCACGCGAAGCTGTGCGCGATGCGCGCCGAGCGTGCCGGGATGCGTGAGCGCGATCGGATCGCGGCCGGCGAGCTCGTCGCGAAACGTCGGATGTTGCGTGCCGGCGAGGGTGCGGCTGGATGCGCGCAGCGTCGCGGCGCGTGCATATTCGTACGCCTCGGTCGTGGTCACGGTGCCGTCGCCGTCGGCATCGGCAGGCCCGGCAAGCCCGGAGACCAAGAAGTGACTGAACAGCGAGCCTTTGACCTCGTCGGATTCTTGCGCGGCTTCACTTGCCGCGCTCGCCGTCCAGAACACGACGCCGTCGGCCGAAAGCGTGTTGCCGAGCGCGATCGGAAACGGCTCGGTGGCGTGGCCGCCTTTGACGCGCGTCAACGCGCCCGAACGACACGCATCGACGACGAGCAACCGAAACGCGGCCGGCGAGCCGCGCACGAGCTGCTCGAGCTGCGCGAGCGCGAAGTCGCTGGTTCCGAGATGCAGCGCTTCGGCGTCGGCGTGGCCCGAGTAATAGACGACGAGCATCGCCTCGGCGGGCCCTGCGGTGCGAATGCGATCGTTGAGCGCGATCAACGCGGCGCGCGCGACATCGGCGTCGCCGCCGCGCAGCACGACCACGTCGCCGGGCAAGAACCCGCCGAGATCGACGAGCGTGCGCGCGAATCGATCGGCATCGTGCTCGGCGTAGCGCAGCGCTTGCTCGTCGCGATCGCCCGTGTCGTTGCCGATCACGAGCGCGTACCGCGCGGCGCTCGCAGGAATCGCGAGCGCGCAGACGACGAGCAGCGCGAGCTTCACCGCGGCACCTTGACCAGCGTGAAGCGGTCGCGCGCGCAATCGTCGGGGATCGCCGCGACGTCGAACGCGTGCGTGCAGAACACGCCGGTGACGATCTCGGGCCCGAGCATGTCGTCGAGCTCGATCGCGCCCGGCACGACGCGATCCGGGCCCGGCGTGATCTGCTGCGGCGTGATGTAGACGCTGCGCGTGCCACTCGCATCGTCGCTGACCGCGGCGAACCACGTCGGCTCGGTCGTCGTGGTCGCGAGCTCGATGCGATCGCCCGGCGTGACGACCTCGCGGATCGCGCCGCGCCGCACGCCGCCGCCGTGCGCGACGAAGAAGCCGACGATCGCGCCGCCTTTCGTGCGGACCGGCGCGGCATCGCGATGCGGCCACGCGATCACCACGGCGAACGCGGCGGCAATCGCGGCAGCCGTGCTCGCGAGCACCGCGGTGCGGCGCCGCACGACGGGCGGTGGCAATGCGAGCGGCGGCCGCGCGATCGCGAAGTCGCGCTGCACGGCGCGTGCGTCGTCGAGCAAGGCGCCACAGCGCGCGCAACTCGCGGCGTGGTCGCGCATCGCCGCGGCATCGGCGCCTGCGATCTCGCCGGCGATCAAGCGATCGACCGACAGCTCCGAAACGTGCATCCAGATCATGCCACTCGCTCCATGATGCGGCGGCGCAGCCGAGTCGCGAGATCGCCGACGTGGCGCCGCGAACAGCCGAGCATGCCGGCGATCTCGTCGTGGGTGAGCTCGTCGCAAAACAAGTAGACGGCGAGCGCGGCTTCGTCGGGCGACAGCGCCGCCAGGATCTCGCACGCGAGTGCCGATTCGGCGGCGACCGATGGCGCGCGGCTGGTCGCGCCGGAAGCTTCGATCGCGACGAGCCGCGTGCGGTTCTTGCCGTCGCGCAGGCGGTTCAAGCACGCGTGCGTGGTCGCGCTGTACAAGTACGTCGCGACCGAGCTGCGCGCCTCGAACTGCTCGGGCCGCTTGAAGATCGCGAGAAATACGTCCTGCATCACGTCGCGTGCGTCGTCGTCGTTGCGCAGCAATCGCCGCGCGCGGCGCAGCACCGCGTGACCGTGATCGCGATAGAGCCTCTCGATCGGCGTCATTGCGATGCCACCGCGATCTGCAGCGGATCGTCATCGGCGATCGGCCGCAGCTGATAGCCGCGCCGCACGTTGCAGGCCGCGCTCGGATCGCCGTTACCGACGCAGCGAGCGATCAGCGACTGTTGCGCGGTGCCCGGTGTCGCGACCGGCGCGAACGCGCGCAGGTGATAGCCGGCGGTGAGCGGCTCGCCGAGATAATCGGCGGCGAGCGAGCCGGCCGGCACGTCGCCGTCGGCGTAGACCAGCACGTGCGTGCGTTCCTGGCCCAGCGTGACCAACTGCGCCGCCGACGGATCCTGCACGACGTAGATGTAGGCTTCGGCGAGCGCGGGCGAGCCATCGCCGAACGAGAACCGCGCCGCGCTCGGCGGCGGCACCGGCACTTGGATGTGAAACGTCGCCGGAAATTCGATCGAGACCGGGAGCGCGGTCGCGACGATGCCCGGCCCCGCCGCGCCCGCGCTGTCTTGCCACATCAGCGCGACACCGCCGACCGGATCCGACGTCGCGCCGGTCTGCGCGAACGTGCCGGTCAGCGTGATCAGCGGTGCGCCGACGTAATCGCTGTTGGCGACCGGATCGCAGGCCGCCAGGCCGATCACGAGGAGCACGGATCCGCGCATGTGAGGATTAGGACCGCCACCTCACCACCGCGGCATGGCAACTCGGTAACGCGAGCTGACAGGCGCGACGCGCGCACCTCACTCGTTACACGATCAATGCAGCGCGATGCCGAGCACCGACGTGTTCTTCGTCCCGTGCCACGCGACGACCGGGAAGTCGTCGACGAGCGTGATCTCGTCGCCGATGTGC
>DASXEF010000378.1:0-4495 GCA_036490255.1 Kofleriaceae bacterium | reverse complement strand
GCATCGGGCGAGGGCGCCAATCTCAGTCCCGAGGACGATGCCTCGGCGCCCTTACGGCGACCCTCTCCCGATCCGTTGTGCTTCCCACGCAAAGAAGCGTACTCGACTCCGCGGCTGCTCACCGTGGAGGAGATACAAGCTCGTTTTCCCTGGCCGGAAACCCGTCGGAAACAATCCGCGGGTAACGATCGGCGCATGAAAAAGGTCGAGGCGATCATCAAGCCGTTCAAGCTCGACGAGGTCAAAGAGCGGCTCGCCGAGATCGGAGTTCACGGCATGACCGTGACCGAGGTCAAAGGCTTCGGCCGCACCGGCGGCAAGAAAGAGGTCTATCGCGGCTCCGCGTACGTCGTCGATTTCGTACCGAAGGTGAAGATCGAGATCTTGGTGCCGAACGACAACGTGCAGCAGGTGGTCAACGTGATCACCGAGGCCGCGCGCACCGGCAAGATCGGCGACGGCAAGATCTTCATCCTGCCGGTCGACGAGGTGATCCGCATCCGCACCGGGGAGACCGGCGAAGACGCGATTTGACAGATCACGTGCCGCTGCGCCCGGTTCCGGCCGTACTACGCCTGCTAGCGAAGCTTGTAACTCGGCGCGACCGCTGGCAGAATCGATATATCCGGGGGCGGTCCAAGCGTTCTGACGCCGGCCGTACCGGCCGCGAGTGCGATGCCGAGTTACCTGCGTGGATTTTCGTAAGCCACTCCTCAGCCCGGCCGCCTCGTTCGCGGGTTGGTCGACGTTGATCGGGCTCGGCGCGCGCACGCGTGTTCCGCACGTGTTGCGTGCTCCCGCGTATCGCGCGTTCGCGCGCGCGGTCGGCGCCGACCTCAGCGAGGTCGAGCTCGCGCTCGGCGACTACAACACGTTCGGCGATTTTTTCGCGCGTCGGCTCAAGCCCGGCGCACGCCCGGTGGCGGACAACGAATCTGCGCTGATCGCGCCGTGCGACGGCGTGATCGCGGCATCGGGCGTCGTGATGGACGGCACGCTGATCCAAGCAAAAGGGCTGAATTATCGGCTCGCCGATCTCGTCGTCGATGAAGCGATGGCGGCTCGGCTCGACGGCGGCAGCTACGCGACGATCTATTTGTCGCCGCGCGATTACCACCGCGTTCACGCGCCGACGAGCGCGCGCATCGTCGCGTACGACTACGTGCCCGGCGAGCTGTGGCCGGTGAACCCGCGCGTCGCGAGCACGCGCGACGGTTTGTTCACGCACAACGAGCGCGTCGTGATCTGGCTCGAATCGCCGCGGCTCGGTCGCGTCGCGGTCGTGATGGTCGCGGCGACCGGCGTCGGCAACATGCATCTGGCGCATCGCGACCTCGACTCGGTGCAGTTTCGCGCCGCGTACGAGCAGCGCAAGATCGAGGTCGACGAGCTGGTCGGCCGCGGCGACGAGCTCGGTGCATTCCGGCTCGGCTCGACGGTCGTGATGGTGTTCGAGCCCGGCGCCGTCGAGCTCGACGCGCACCTCGGCGCCAGCGTTCGGTTCGGCGAGCAACTCGGAGAGGTCGCGTAGTGGCGAAGCGGCCTGCCGACGACGACGCGCAAGCGTCGGACATGGAAGCGGGCATGACGACCGCCGAGCGCCGGCGTCGCCGACGCCGCGGCGGTGGCATTCGCGTGCCGTCGGACAACGTGCCGCGCAGCCGGCCGGCGACCGCGCCGCCGCCGCCGCGTCCCGAAGATCCCGCACTCGCGATGTCGATCGCGTACAGCTTCACGAACGATGCATCGGGACCCGTGCCTCGCACGGTCGAGCGTGACGGTCACGACTCGAGCGCGACGCTGTCCGATCCGCAGGGCAACGGCGAGTCGACCGACTTCGAGAGCAAGACGCGCGAGATGACCGCGGTCGATCTCGAGGCGCTCGGGCTCGCCGATCCGACGTCGGCCGGCTCGATGTCGCGCGTGTCGTCGCCGGGCTTGCCGACATTCATCGAGCGCGCGGCGTCGCCGCTGCCGACGCCGTTGCGCGACGAAGACGTCGACGTCGTGATCGACGCCGGCGACACGCTCGATCAACCCGAGCTTCCGGAATCGAATCGCCGCGCCGTGCGCCAGAGCGACGTGCCCGACACCGTCGTTGCCGATCTGCCCGATACGACGGATCCGGTGACGCGCCCCGAGAACGCCCTCGCGAGCGCGCCGAACGGCGACGGCCAGCGTCCGCGCAACGACTCGCGCCGGCTGCAAACGGTCGCGCTCTCCGAGGAGGACCTCGAAGAGGTCCGCGCGTCGACGTCGCCGGTCGTGCAGCGGCCCAAACCGGCATCGTCGCCGCCGCCGATCAAGCAGGCGACGAAGCCGCCGCCGATGGCGACGCCGAATCCCAGCTCGCGCATGGCGAGCGGCGAGGTGCGTGTCGTCGCCGCGACGCCGCCGCATCCGACGCCGGTCGCCGAGACGCCGTCGACGAAGACGCAACAGCTGCAAGCGGTCGACATCGAAGTGATCGCGCAGGCGACTCCGGCCGAGCCGATTTCTGCGGCCGAGATCGATCTGAGCGAGCTCGCGATCCGCGCCGAAAGCTCGGGCGAGATCGACGTCGACGTCGCGGTCGAGGACAGCACCTCCGAGCCGCCGCAACCACCGCCGGTCGTCGTCAAAGCGCCCGATCCGATCGCGCCGCCGGCGATCGGCACGAGCCCGGGCCAGACGCCCGAGGTGAAGCAGCCACGCGCTGCGACCGCACCGCCGGTGCCGATGTCGGCGAAGCCGAGCGACGCCGCGCATGCGCCGCCGCCACCGCCGCCGACGGTCGCGAAGATTCCGCCGACGCCACCGCCGGCGTTCAAGAAGCCGCCCGTGCAGCAGGCGAACGACAAGGCGCGCGGCAAGCCGTGGTTCGTCGACTTGTTCGACGAAGATTACCTGCGCACGCTGCCGTTTCTGACGCCGCAGGCGACGCAAGCCGAGGCCGAGTTCGTGATCGACACGCTCGGGCTCGCGCCGGGCGCGCAGGTGCTCGACGTCGGTTGCGGTTACGGCCGACACGCGATGGAGCTCGCCGCGCGCGGGTTCCACGTCGTCGGCTTGGACATGTCGACTCCGCTGTTATTGCGCGGCGGCGAAGAAGCGTCGCGGCGCGGGCTCACGATCAACTTCATTCGCGGCGACATGCGCGAGCTCGACTTCGAAAATCAGTTCGACGGCGCGTACTGCTTGTTCTCGACGTTCGGATATTTCGACGACGAGGCGAACAAGAAGGCGCTGCAGAACATCGCGCGCGCGCTCAAGCCAAACGGCAAAGTCGTCATCGAGATTCTCAACCGCGACTACCTGATCACGGATTTGCCAACCCGCGTGTGGTGGGAGGGCGACGGATGTGTCGTTCTCGAAGAAGTCGAGCTCAACTACTTCTCGTCGCGGATCCAAGTGAACCGCTCGGTCGTATTCGACGACGGTAGGCAGCTCGAGCAAGAGATCTCGGTACGGGCATATTCACTGCATGAGGTCGGCAAGCTCATGCACGCCGCAGGGTTCCGCGTCCTCGAAGTGTCGGGCGGTTATCAGACGCGCGGTCGTTTTTTCGGAAACCAATCGCGCCACATCATTGTCCTGGCTGAGCGGAAAGAAACCGCGTCTTAACGCTGATTGCACCGATTCGCGTGCGACTGCGCCGTACCGCCGGGCTCGTCTAGATAGCTGCCAAATTGGCGAGGAATAGATCCGCGTTCTTGCGGGTCATTTCGAAGTCATTACGGAGGCGAGACGGCCAAAACATTCGGCCTGCTCGCGCGTCTATCTCAGGAGCACATGCCAGTCACCGCGCCAAGGGTCTCGCCGTTTCCGTCTCGCTCGCCTGCCAAACAGCGCGTCGCACGTGTCGCGGCCAAGCGGCCGCGTCGTCGCAACGAGAAGAGCGACGAGCGCCGCAACGACGACGAAGACGAGGCCGTCGAAGTTCCCGAGTCTGCATCGCGGCCCGACAGCGGCACGTACCTGTCGATGTACTTCCGCGACATGGCGCTGCTCGACGTGCTGCGCCCCGAAGAAGAGTTCACCTCGGCGCGCGAGATCGAGACGCTCGAGATCATGTTGTGGGAAGCGGTGCTCTCGCACGCGCCGCTGATCGCGCGGTTGCTCGACGCGATCGAGACCGTGCCGGACTACACCGCGTCGACCGAGGTCAAGACGCTGCGCAAGCTCGCCGGCGGTCGCGATGTAAAAGCGCTTGCACGTCAGGCGGCGCGTGTCGCGCGCAAGCTCCGCGCGAGCGATACCGATCACTTGTTCATCGACGCCGTGCTCGTCGCGATCGATCATGTCGCGCTCGGCATCGGCGTGCGAGGCGACGAATCGGGCTCGGTCGGTCGCGCCAAGATCTTTGCCGAGTGGCTGCGTCGCGTGCATTCGGCGAATCGCGCCGCCAACGATGCGCGCAACGACTTCGTCAAAGCGAACCTGCGCCTCGTCGTCAGCATCGCGCGCCGCTTCAACCACGGCCGCATGGCGCTCGCCGACTTGATCCAGGAAGGCA
>DASXEF010000958.1:0-7641 GCA_036490255.1 Kofleriaceae bacterium | reverse complement strand
ACGTGCGCGGGCCGCGTTCGCGGAGCAGCTCGCGCAGCGTGCCGCCGGCGGCGAGCTCCATCACGATCCGGCGCGACGCCTCGTCCATGTCGAGCACGGCGACGACGTTGGGATGGCGCAGCGACGCCATCACGCGCGCCTCGTGAAAGAACCGATCGAGCGCGCCTTGTCGCTCCGTGCCTGCGAGGTGCGGGTGCAATAGCTTGATCGCGACGTCGCGATCGAGCTCGGCGTCGCGCGCGAGATAGACCACGCCGGTCGCGCCGCGGCCGAGCTCGCGCATCAACCGATAGCGCGCGCCGGCTTGCACGCCGACGACGTCGCCGGCCGCGATCGTCTCGCCGGCGACCGGCGCGGCGCGGCCGGTGAGCTGGCGCAGGCGCTCGACGCGCACGCGCACGTTCGGATAATCGACGTCGCGGCCGAGCACGGCCTCGTAGTGGCGCAGCGCGAGCTCGTGATCTTCGCGACGGCGCGCGTGCTCGGCGAGCAAGTAGTGCGCGCGCAGGGCGTGTCGATCGATGCCGAGCAGCAGCTCGAGGTGAG
The DNA here is from genome assembly GCA_036490255.1 of Kofleriaceae bacterium. GTDB lineage: Bacteria > Myxococcota_A > Polyangia > Haliangiales > Haliangiaceae > JABFXX01. The sequence continues at coordinate 7,095 of DASXEF010000958.1, read as the reverse complement.
CGAGTGCGGTCTCGAGCTCGCCGCGCTGCTCGTAGCGCTCGACCAACCACGCGCGCACCGGCGCGATCACGTCGGGCTCGAGCTCGGGCACGCCGAGCAGCTTCTCGGCCCACTCGATCGCGAGCCGCTCGTGGCCCGACTTCCACATTCCGTCGAGCTTGCCGAGCACGACGGTGCCGCCGGCTTCACCGCGCCGCTTGCCGTCGCCGAGGTCGACGACGAGCTGGGCCAGGTACGTTTCGTCTTCGCTGTGGAGCCGCTCCGGGCCGGGATCGACCGGCACCGGTGGTGGCAGCACCGGCGGCTCGGTGCGTCGCCCGAACAAGCGACTCCAGATCGATCGCGCCATGCTCGGCGTCACTGTAGCGCGGTCGTGCGAGCCGAGCGGCACTTCGCTGTGCACACGATCGCGACCGTCACCGACGCGCAGCCCGATAGAATCTCGATCGGCGCTATCGCTCGCTCGCGAGCCGTCGCACGTGTCGAACGATCGATCGATGCTGGCGTGGCCGATCGTGCGCTCGCTTTAGTCCGTCCCTCCGGGTGCGAACGATCTCGCGACGTTGCACGCGCGAAGTTGAGCTAATGGACTACGTCCCTAGATGTCGATCTCGTCGCCGTCGGCGACGACGCGATCGCCGCGGATCAGCTGGACCCGCAGATCGCCGAGCGGCTCGCCGTTGAACGCGACGTCTCTCGACGTGCCGCGGCCGAGCAGTGGACGACCGCGCTGGAATACGAGGTCGAGCGGCAACCCGACGGGTGCGAGCGCGAGCTTGGCGCCGTCGTCGCCGGCGAGCAACGCGACGCCGCGGTCGAGCCCGTTCGCGACGCGCAGCACGAGCCGGCCGTCGGCTTGTTCGAACTCGATCGAGCACTCGTCGCCGAGCCCGAACTTGCCGCTGCCGACGAGCGGCACGGTGCCGACAAGCGGCAAGCCGGCGAGCGACGTGCCGTTGCGCGAATCGAGATCGCGCAGCAGGAATGCGCCGTCGTGACGCTCGATCTGCGCGTGCTGGCGCGACACGCCGCCGGCGCGCAGCGGCAGATCGCACAGCGCGTCGCGGCCGATCACGATCTTCGGCGCGGCGCATGCGACGACGAGCGGCTTGCCGCGGCGCTTGAGCTCGACGCGGCCGCCGGTGAGCAGCGACGTGTCGAGCTGATCGAGCAGCCGGCGGTAGTCGCCCGCCTGCGCCGCGCTCGCGATCGCGCGGGCGAGCTCGCCGCGCGCGTCGTCGCGGCGGCCGACGCGCATGTACATCTCGTAGTTCGCCGCGGCATCGGCTTCGTCGCGCACGCGATCGTTCGCGGCGTCGTCCTTCGCGAGCGTCGCTTCCATGCGTTCGACGAAGCCGCCCGCGGAGTACGCCGCTGCGGCGCCTTGCAAGTCGCCGATCGTCTCGAGCGCTTCGCCGGCGCTGAGCTGATCGTCGCCGAGCACGAGCAACGCCGCGGCCTCGCGGATCTTCGCGCGATCGCGTTCCGTCGCGATGCCTTCGGCCTTGGTGCTCTCCCACAGCGCGCGGCCGAGCGCCTTCGCAGCTTGGCGTTGCAGCTCGTGATCCTCGCCGGCCCAGCGCATCGCGTCGCGCAGTGCCGCGAGCTCGGCCTGACGCGTGCCGGCGCGTGCGGCGCGCGCGAGGTGCATGCGCACCGCGCCGTCGGGATCGCCGGCGAGGCCGTAACGCTCGGCGGCGACGTCGACGTTGCCGGCCGCTTCGGCCGCAACCGCGGCGCGATAGTCCGACGACGTCATGCGCTTGAAGAAGCTCACAGCGGTTGCTTGAACTTGTCTTGATAGCGTTTCGCGAGCTCGGCCTTCGCGGCCTGATCGCCGGCGCGATCGTACGCTTTGCCGAGTGCGCGCCACGCTTGCCCCAAGTCCGGATCGACGATGATCGCGTGCTTGAGCTTGTCGATGCCGGCCTGCGTGCTCGCCGCATCGTCATTCTTGAACGCGAGGATCGCGGCCAAGTACAACGCGAACGATTCGTCGGGATCGCTCGCGATCGCCTGCGCGCACGACGCGCGCGCCGCTTCGATCGCACCTTGCGTCATCTCGAGATTGCACCGCGCCGTCGCCAAGCCGGGGGCGTGCGGCGCGCTGCGCTCCGCCGTCGCGATCGTGCGCGACGCCTCGGCGAGCTTGCCGCTGCCGACGAGCTCGAGCGCGTGCTTCGTCGCGGCGACGACGACGGGCTCGACGTCGGGCTTGAACATGCCCTTCGGCGCGCCATAGCGCGCGCGATCGCGTGCGATCTCGGCGACTGCGGGATCGCCGTCGAGCTTGCCGTGCGCGAGCGCGTCGTCGGCGAGCGTCAACGCGAACATGCCGAGATACGCGGCCGCGAGCCGGCCCCACGCGGCGGCCTGGCCGATCGGCAGGTTCGCGATCTTCTGTGCGGCGATCGCGAATTCGGCGCGCGCGCCGGCGAGATTGTTCGCGGCCACGAGCGCATCGCCGACGGTGAAGTGCGGCGTCGGATCGCCGGGCGCGACCTCCGCGGCTTTCTTGCACGCGACCTTCGTGCGCTTGTCGGCGATGCCGGGCTTGGTGACGAGCACCTCGCAGCGCAGCTCCGCCATCGCCGGATTGCCGGGATACGCGAGATCGAGATTATCGAGCAGGGCGATCGCGTCTTGCGAGTCGCCTTGCTTGCCGAGCTCGCGCGCGTGATCGAATTGATCGAACGCGGCCGGCGGCACGTCGACCGCGGTCTTGCCCGACTTACCGGCGTCGACGACATTGCGCAGCTTCGCGATCACCTCGTCGTGGCTGGCCGGAACCCAGCCGCCCCAATCGGCCTTCTCGATCGCCTCGAGCAGATCGTGCGCGAGCGTCTGATCGGTGCCGCCGCCGAGCCGCTGGTCGATGCCGATCTGCATGAGCTCGCGATTGCGGTCGGAGAACGTCGCCATCTTCGGCGAGTACGTCGGGTGCTGCAGCCACGCCGGATCGGCTTCGTCGATCGCGCCGAGCGTCGCGGCGAGCTCGTGGAGCAAGATCACGCTCTGCTTGTGACGGCGATGCGCGGCGACGACCTCGGCGCGCTGCGTCGGGTCTTGATCCGGCAACGTCGCCGCGAGCGCTTCGGTCTCCGGCTTCTCGGCCCACGCATTGACGATCACGTAGTGACCGAGCGGCTCGCCGGCGCCGAGCTCGGCGAGCGACTTCGACGCGGTGTCGGCCGGCGTGATGTAGCCGATCACCCAGGTCGCGTCGCTGCCGGCGTCGACCTTCGGCAGATCGGCGAGCGCCGCGCGCGGATCGGTGCCCGCGTGATCCCAGTCCGACGTCTTGTCGACGGTGAGCCGCACGCCGAACATCGGCTGCAGCAGCTGGCCGGCGTAGTCGAGCTGATCGCCGAGTTGCTCTTTCCAATTCGGCAGCGCGCGCACGCCGGTGTCGGCCCACACGCGCACGTGGATCGGCCGCGGATCACCGGTCTTCGGATGATCCGACTCGAGCGCCGCCGGCAAGCCGGTCGCCATCGCGGCCGCTTTGCCGGTCGTCGTGGTCGGATCGGCCGGTGGCGCCTGCGAGCCGCCGCACGCGACGGCGACGGAAAGCACGGCGAGCAAGCGCATAGCTAGACTTTCCCCATTGAACGCCGCGCGCGCAAGCCGAAGAGGTGCGACGATTCACGCGTGCGGTTGCTCCTCGACGAACGCATTCTCGGCGACGGCAGCCACGCTCGCACCTGGGCGGAGCGCGACGGCGAGCACGTGATCATCCGCGATGACGAAGGCGATCTCGCCGCGACGATCTCGATCGCCGGGCTCGATCGCGTGATCGGACGAATCGGCAAGCCGCTCGATCCGGGCGTCGCGCTGACCGGTGAATACCTGGAGCTCGCGAACGGCACGCGACTGCGACGGCTCCGCTTTCACGCCGCCGTCGACGCGACCGGGCGTGACTATTTGGTATGGGAGCGCGCCGGCGAGGAGCCCCTCGCGGCGATCGCCACCTCCGTAGCGATGATGTTGCGGTTCATCGCGATGCGTCTCGACCCTCAGAAATCTGAGGGACCCCAGGCATAGATCGGGCACTTCGGCGTGGCACATTGGGTGCTATTACCGACGGACACGTGGTGAAACTCTGGGTCGTGTGTGTGCTGGCGGTGGCTTCGGCTACCGCATGGGCGCAGCCTGGCCCGACCGCCGCGCAGACGGTTGCAGGCGCGACCGCCGCGCAGACCGCCGCGACCGACCAAGCACTCGCCGCGGTCAACAAGGCGCTGCTCGGTGTCAGCCAGATCGCGACCGCGCGGAACAAGCTCGACCAGCTCTACAAAGACCAGCTCGCCGCGAGCGATCGGCTCAAGAACGAGCGCCAATCGTGGCGGCGCGATCGCGACCTGCGCGCGAGCATGGCCGACGCCAACGACACGGCGAAGCGGCTCGAGGCGATGAACAAAGATCTCGTCGCGGCGACCTCGGTGCTCGCGACCGCACGCAAGACGCTCGCGACCGCGATCGACGTCGAGCTCGCGGCCGGCACGAACGGCGTCCGCGGCGGCCAGCTCGCACGCACGCGCGCCGAGCTCGACGCGGTGCTCGGCGCGAAGCCCAAGAAGATCGTCATGCCCGACGATGTCGACATCGACACGCTCGATCCCGAGGATCTCGAGCAGCAGGCGCAGGCGATCGCCGACACCGAAAAGCAGCTCGCGAATCAAGTCGCCGGCCTCGACCAGCAGGCGACGGAGCTCGCGCGGCTCGCCGAGCTGCGCAAGAGCCACGATCGCGCGAACGACATGATGATCCGCGAAGACGATCAGCCGCACCGCGACGTCCACTCGACATCGGGCACCACGACGGCCGGGATCGCAGCGTCGCCGAGCAATGGCGCGGCGGGCGGCGCGGCGGGCACGCCGACCGGCGGCAACGATTTCAACGGCGGCGGCGACAAGGGCACGAGCTTCGAGAGCGAAGCGACGTTCGTGCTCGGTGAGGTGATCGATCCGTCGACGCTCGACACGCTCGCGCGCGCGTCGAAGTCGGGCGATCCGGCCAAGCGCGCGGCGGCGGCGCGGGCGACACGCGACGCCGTGGCAGCACGGCTCGAGCAGCTCAAGAAGAAGCGCGCGTTGATCGAGCAGCGCGAGAAGCAGCTCAAGCGCTAGCATCAATGCCGGTCAGTGCAGGGGCTCTGATCGAGCCCGAGCCCAAGCCGAAGGCTGGAGCCCGAGCCCGCGAGGTGCTTCGTTTCGGATAAGAAGTTCGAAGCTCGGGCTCGGGCTCGGGCTCGGGCTCGGGCTCGGCTGACGCTTATCCGATCGCGGTAGCATCGGCCCGTGATCGAGCTGCATTTGCGCGACCTCGGCGAGCCGCTCGCCCACGCGTGGCGCCGCGAGTTCGCCGGCGTCGCGTCGGTGACCATCAGCTCCGGCGACATCTTCTCGACGAAATCCGGTGCGATCGGCGCGGACGATCCGATCGACGTGAAGGCCGACGCGATCGTCAGCCCCGCGAACAGCTTCGGGTTCATGGACGGCGGGATCGACGCCGTATACACGTATCAATTCGGCCCCCAGCTGCAGAAGCGACTGCAAGCGATGCTCGTTGCAGAGCACGGCGGCGAGCTGCCCGTCGGCAGCGCCGTGATCGTCGCGACCGAGCATCGCGACATTCCGTGGTGCATCTGCGCGCCGACGATGCGCGTCCCGTGTGTCGTCGCCGATACCGTCAACGCGTATCTCGCGTTTCGCGCCGCACTGCGCGCGGTGCTCGAACACAACGCGAGCGGTCGTGCGCCGATTCGCAGCGTGTTGTGCCCGGGGCTCGGCACGGCGGTCGGCAAGATGCCCGTCGCACGCTGCGCCAGGCAGATGCGCGTCGCGTGGGATCGCGTGCTCGGCGATCCGCCGGTGTTTCGCTCGATCCGCGCGGCTGCCGACGACGAGCTCGAGCTACGTCGCTGACCCGTCGACGGGCGGCGGCGGCGGTGGCGCTGCCGCGACGCTCCAGCGGAATCGGCCGCCGTGCACGGTGCGCGGGAAATCGAGGCCGCCGAGCGCGTCGGTCACGCAGTGCTGCGCGACCGGTGGCGCTTGGACCTGCACGGTCTCGACCTCGCCGTTCGGCCGCACGGTGATCGTCAACGGGATCGGCGCCGCGAGCGCGCATCGCTGCAGCGCCGGCAGTGCATCGACGAGCGCGAACGCCGCCATGTCGTGATCGATGCGATCGGGAAGCTGCTCGCCGGCGTCCGGCGCGTCGCCGCCGCCGCTGCTGGAGAACGCCGCGTCGACCGCGAGCTCGACGAATGCCGCGAGCACGCCGTCCGCGCGCGAATGCGCATGCTCGGAGTGACGAGCGTCGTGCGACGCACAGCCGAGCAGACAGACGGTCACGACGATCGATCGCATCACCGTGCACTACCCCGGAACACCGCGAGTCGTCTCGCCGATGGCCGCCAGATGGCCGGCAGATGACGGCATCAATACGTGCACGTCACGCCGCCGTAAACGACCGCTCGCGAGAACGCGAGATCCATCGTGTTGCCGATGTTCCGCCAGTACGCGATGCGTCCTTCGACGCTCCACGCGGTCGAGACCTTGCGCGTGACGTGCAGCTGCGCCGAGCTGCGGTCTTCGTCCTCGATGCTCGCGAACGACTGGTTGACGAGGTTGTTCTCGACGAGCAAGCCGTCGAGGTACTGGTCGAGCTGCAGGATCGCGAGCAGCGACAGATACACCTTGCCGATGCCGATCGTTCCCGACGCCAGGATGCGGTGGCGCGCGAACGAGTTGCCGAAGCTGTTCGAGTCGATGAGCTCGAACTGGTAGCCGAGCTGGAGGATCTCGCGGCCGCTGTATGTCAGCTCGACGCCGGCGCGCGACGCGCGATCGTGGCGCGCGATCGCGGTCGGAGCCGAACACATCGGATCGTCGCTGTCTTCGCCGGGCGGGCACGCGTTCGCGTATGCGGCGACGACGTACGTGCGCGATTCGAATCCCGCGGTCGCGACGAGCTCGAGGCTCTGCGTGCGATCCGGCGGCTGCCACAGCGTGAAGTCCATGCGCGTGTTGATCGCAGGGCCGGTGTAATCGTAGAGATGCGCGGGCTCGGTCGGCGGCTTGTAGACGA
>DASXEF010000360.1:0-4117 GCA_036490255.1 Kofleriaceae bacterium | reverse complement strand
GACGCACGAGGATATCGGCAAGCGAGCCGCGCTCAAGGTGATGCACCGCGCGCTGGTCTCGGACGTCGCGGCCGAGCGCATCTTGACCGAAGCGCGCGTGGTCAATCACATCGGCCACGCGAACATCGTCGACATCTTCGAGACCGGCCAGCTGCCAGACGGCCGGCTCTACATCGTGATGGAGCGGCTCGAGGGCCGCCCGCTCGGCATGCTCGCGACCGAGGGCAAGCTGTTGCCCGACCGCGTGATCGCGATCCTCTTGCAGATCTGCGACGCGCTGATCGCCGCGCACGCCGCCGGCGTGGTGCACCGCGATCTCAAGCTCGATAACGTATTCCTGATCGACAATCCGGACGAGCCGACGCTGCCGAAGGTCAAAGTGCTCGATTGGGGCATCGCGAAAGAGCTCGCGAACGACGTGCGCCAGACCATCGACGGCCAGCTCGTCGGCACGCCGCAGTATCTATCGCCCGAGCAAGCGCGCGGGCTCGACGTCGGACCGCCGAGCGACGTCTACTCGCTCGGCGTGCTCGCCTACGAGCTGTTCCTCGAGCAGCTGCCGTTCGAAGCCGAGACCGCCGCCGAGGTGATGACGATGCACCTCCGCGCACTGCCGCCGGAGCCGAGCGAGCTGTGGCCCGAGATCCCGCACTTGCTCGAGAAGCTGCTGCTGCAGATGCTCGCGAAGAAGCCGGAGCAACGACCGAGCATGCAGACGGTCGCGGCGACGCTCGAGCAAGTTCGCGACGAGCTCGCCGCGCGGTGCCAAGGCTTTGTCACCCAGCCGATCGTGATCCAACCGCGCCATCCCCGCGCGCGCACGTCGGCGCCGGCGCTGGCCGCGACGCAGCTCGCCGGTCGTCGGTTCGGCCGCACCTGGCGCGTGCTCGCGGGTGGGCTCGCGCTGTGTGCCGCCGCCGTGATGTTCGGGCTCGCGCACGATAGTGACGCGACCGCGGCGGCGAGAACGAGTGCGTCGCTCGGCGCGGTGCGCGAGCAGCTGGTCGTCACGCCGCCGCTCGCGACGACGACGGCCGCGCCGATCGTCCCCGCCGCGACGCCGCTGCCGGCGACGCCGCCCGCCGTGGTTCCGGCTCCCGTGCGCGCGATCCCGCATCGCGCCACGCCGCGCTCGCGCGCCCCCGTCGTCGCGCCCGCGCAACATCACGACCCGGCCGAGCCGACCAAGCTCGACCGCGACGGAACCATCGACCCGTACTCATGATCCGCGTCGCTTCGGTGCTCGTGCTCGCGTTGTCTGCCGCCGCGTTCGCGGACGAGCTGGGCGTGCCCGAGAAAGCGAAGCTGCTCGCCGACCGCGGCCGCGCGCTGCACGACGCCGGCGACTACGCCGGTGCGATCGCGGCCTACAAAGAAGCGTACGTGCTCGCGCCGCGCCCGGGCCTGTTGTTCAACCTCGCGCAGGCGTATCGGCTGTCGGGCGACTGCGACGACGCCGCGTTCATGTACCAGCGGTTCCTCGACTCGAACCCGCCCGAAGATCGCCGCGCGATCGCGGAAGGGAACCTGACGATGGTCGTCAAGTGCGGTCACGGCGGCCTCGCGATCGCACCGCCGACGCCGCCGCAAGCGTCGATCGCGACGAGCGCGACGGTGGTGTTACCGGCAGAGTCGCACGCGCGGTTGCGTCACGCCGGGATGTGGGTCGCGGCCGGTGGCGCGGCGGCGCTCGTCGTCGCCGGCGTGTTCGCGTGGGAAGCGCACGAGGACCAGAACGCGGTGAGCCAGGCGTACGCCGGCGGTGCGATGTCGGCGAACCTGTCGTCGCAAGATGCCGCCGGCCGGCGCGACGCGCTGATCGGTGACATCGCCGGCGCCGCCGGTGGAGCCGCGCTGATCACCGGCGCGATCCTGTACGGCGTCGGCTGGCACGACGAAGCGCGCCACGTCGCGATCGCACCGACGACGGGCGGCGGAGAGGTCAAGCTGTCGTGGGCGTTCTGAGCCGCACGCTCGTGCTCGCGGCGCTGGCGAGCTGCTACTCGCCGACGGTCAAAGACTGCGTGCTGCCGTGCGGCTCCGACGCGGATTGCGCCGGTGGCCAGGCGTGCGACTCCGACGGTACGTGCGCGTCGCCGGCGGTGACGTGCAACGGCGAGGTCGCGGTCGATGCGCCCGGCATGGTCGCGCCGCCGGATGCGGCCGTCGCAGTCGACGCGCCGCCGGGCACGGTGTCGATCACGATCGAGATCAGCGGCCAGGGTACGGTGCAGCTGATGGGCAGCGGCGTGCCCGGCATGCAGACGTGTGACGACAGCGTCGGCTCCGACACGAGCTGCACGTTTGCAGCCGATCCCGCAAAGCTGGCGATGGCGAACGCGATGCCCAAAGGTCCCGATCAATTCATGAGCTGGACGTCGCTCGTCTGCGCCGGCCAAATGATGAACTGCATGTTCACGCCGTTCGGCCCGACCACGATCTCGGTCTTGTTCGCGAAGAAGATGTGAGATGCGCGTCGCCGTCCTGATCGCGCTCGCCGGCTGCTACTCGCCGGCCGTGCGCGACTGCGTGCTCGCATGCTCGAGCGATAGCGACTGCGCGGCCGGTCGGAGCTGCAGCGCCGGGCTGTGCACGACCAATGGCGTGTCGTGCGCCGATCCGCAAACGACGGCCGACGCCGCAATCGGCTCGCCGCCCAGCGACGCGAGCGGCGCGAGCATGATCGACGCGCCGGCGGTCACGCTCGTCGCGATCGACGTCGGGATCTTCGGGGTGGGCTCGGTGACGGTCGGCGCGACGACGTGCATGGTCGCGTGCACGATCCAGGTACCGACCAACCAGTTGGTCGGTGCTGTCGCCGTCGGTAAAGGCGACGACGCGTTCGGCGCATGGACGTCGACCGCGTGTCGCGGCCAGGGCGCGAGCTGCTCGTTCACGCCGACCGGGACGACGCCGCTCGACGTCGTGTTCGTCAAGCAGAACGGCAACGGTCCGTAACGCGATCGCGCTTTACCTCGGCGCCGAGATGCGCCGAAGATCGCCGCATGAATCGCCTCGCGGCTTGTGCCGTCCTCGCGCTCGCGTCGGTCGCGTCCGCCGATCCGTGCGGCAACGCGCTGGTCACGCTCGACGACGGCGCCGTCGTCAACATCGAGTGGCCCGTGCGCACGCAAACGGAGCTGCACGGTCGCGCGCTCGCGAACGCGACGCTCGAGATCGAGTACACGCTCGAGCTGCGCGCGGACGGCTCGGTCGGCAGCGCGGCGTGGACCTCGCGCACGAGCGACGGCAAGCCGGTGCCGGGCCAGCTCGCGGTTCCCGCCGGCGCCGTGTTCTGGTCCGATCGCCTGCCGAGCACGCTCGAGCAAGTCGTGTTGCGCGCGCGGACGAGCCACGCGGCGACCGTGCCGCTCGTCGCGTCGAGCAAGGACGTACCGGCGCAGGCGAGCGTCGCGTCGATCGATCCCAACAACTGGACCGTGACGCTCGGGCCGCGGCAATACGACGTCGTGCTCGACGATGCCGGCTGCATGGTCGCGGCGACGCTCGCGAGCTACGGCATCACGTTCGAGCGCCGCGCGCTGGCCGAGCGTGCGGTCGAGAGCGCCTACGGTGCGCCGCCCGATGCGCCGTACACGGCGACCGACGTCAAGATCACGGCGCCGGCCGGCCACGTGCTCGCGGGCACGTTGACGCGCCCGAAATCGACCAAGCGCGTGCCCGCGGTCGTGATGATCACCGGGATCTCGAAGCACGAGCGCAACGAGGGCTTGCCGCCGTACACGCCGTTTCGCGACATCGCCGACGTGCTCGGTCGCGCGGGCATCGCGGTGCTGCGCGTCGACGATCGCGGCATCGGCGCATCGACCGGCGACTTCGACAAGGCGACCAGCTTCGACGAGGCCGACGACGTGCGCAGCGAGCTCGCGTGGCTGCGCAAACAACCCGGCATCGATCCGAAACGCGTCGGGCTCGTCGGTCATAGCGAAGGTGGCTTCATCGCGCTCGTCGTCGCTTCGACCGATCCGGCGCTCGCGGCGATCGCGATCCTCGCCGGCTCGGGCGTGCCGGGCGAGCAGCTCAACTCGTGGCAGACCGCACAGACCGTCGACCACGATCCGACGGTGCCGGTGGATAAGCGCGCCGAAACGATCCG
>DASXEF010000357.1:0-5166 GCA_036490255.1 Kofleriaceae bacterium | reverse complement strand
CCGCTTCGGCAAGCAATCGATCGACGACTTCGACTAGCGCGCGTCTCATAGCCAGCGCGAGGCGACGGCCGCAGCCCGTGCTGGCTACGAGATGCGCTCTAGATGAACGCGCGTGTCGCTTCGGCGATCGACGCGGCGACGCAGATCTGATTCGTCGCGTGCGGGATCGTGTTGCACGTGACGATGCCCGCGGCGCCGGCCGCAGCGAGCTCGGCGTGCAGCGCGTCGGCGAACACCGCGTGGATCGCGACGCACATCGGCGCCGATGCGCCGGCCGCCCGCAACACGCGCGTCGCTTCGATCATCGTCTTGCCGGTCGACACGATGTCGTCGACGAGCACCGGCGTGTGGCCGTTCCACGTGCGGCCGCGCAGATCGATCGAGACGTCGCGATCGCCGCGCCGGGTCTTCGTGCAGATCTCGAACGGCGCGTCGCACGCCGCGGCGACCGCGGCCACCCATTGCTCGCTCTCGGCATCGGGCCCGACGAGCACGGGCTGGTCGACGCGTTCGCGCACCCAGTCGGCGATCGCGCGTGCCGCATGCGCGATGCCGGTCGGGATCGAGTAGACGTGGTCGAGCGTCGGCAAGCGATGCAAGTGCGGATCGACCGTGACCATCCAATCGATCACGCCCGAGACGAGCTTGCCGAAGTAGCGCGCGGTCACGCCTTCGCCGGGATGGAATTGCACGTCCTGGCGCATGAACGCGAGGTACGGCGCGACGAGCCCGATGCGCTTGGCGCCGAGGTCGCGCGCGGTGCCGGCGATCAGCGCGACCTCCATGAATCGCTCGGCCGGCGCCGGATACAAGCTGCCGCACAAGATCGCGTGGTCGTCGGTGCGCGGCAGCCGGACGTAGAGCTCGCCGTCGGGGAACCGGCGCAGCTCGGGAGCGATCAGATCGACGCCGAGGTGACGCGCGAGCTTGCCGGCATGATCCTCGCTGCCGGGAATCGCGATCACGACTGTCACGTGGCGATGCTACCTCATCGCCGCGCGTGTGCGGCGAGCAGCGCGTCGAGCTGCGCGCGTGCGAGCCAGTGGCCGCGCACCATCACGCCGGCCGGATGCGCGACGTTGTCGATCGCTACCAGCGGATCGCGGTCGAGCAGCACGAGGTCGGCGTGCGCACCCGCGACAATCTTGCCGTCGCCGGGGCGGCCGAGCGACGCCGCCGCATTCTCCGTCGCCGCGCGCAGCGCATCGGCCGGCGTGAGCCCGGCCCCGACGAGATCGCGCAACTCTTCGACGTAACCGAAGCCGGGCACCGCGAAGCTATCGGGGGTGTCACTGCCGACGAGCAACGGTGCACCGCCGGCGTGGAGCGCGGCGAGCACGTGCTTCACCTTGGCCAGCCGATCGGCGTCGGGTTGCGACGTCGGCGGCGTGCGCTCGGCATCGGTCGCGTACTGCATGCCGTCGCGCTGCTCGAGGTGATCGTGCGGCCCGAGCGCGACGGTGTAGAAGTCGAGCGTCGGGCAGTTCCAGATCCCGGCCGCGATCGTGCGCTTGACCTGATCGGCGAGCGCCGCGTCGTCGTCGCGCGCGTAGCCCTGGACGTGCTCGATCGTGTGCTGCTTTGCCGCGAGCGCCGCATCGATACCGATCTCTTGCGGCACGTGACCGACGAGCGGAATCTGCTGCGCGGCCGCTTCTGCGACGAGCGCGTCGTAAGCCGCGCGATCGATGCCGCCGAGCAGCTTGATCAGATCGTAGCCGGCGGCTTTCTGCTCGTCGACGAGCGCCTTCGCTTGCTCCGGCGTCAGTGCGTCGCGGATCGGCGGCCCGGCGAGCACGAGGTCGGGTTGCACGCGCGCGCGTTTGCGCGCTTCGAGATGGCTCGGCTTGCCCTGCATGCCGCGGATCGTCGTGATGCCGTTCGCGAGCGAAAGATCGAGCACGCGATCGATATCCGTCATCGTCTCCGGCAGGTGCACGTGCATGTCGTAAAAGCCCGGCACCAGGAACTTGCCGGTCGCACGTATCACCGTCGCGCCCGCAGGCGCCTCGGCGCCGACCGAGACGATGCGATCGCCGTCGACGACGACGGTCTGATGCGGCGTCGGTGCGCCGCCGGTCACGACGGTCGCGTCGACGAACGCGATCGCGGTCGATTTCGGAACCGCGCACGCGGCAACGACGAGACAGGCGAGAGCTAGGCGAATCACGCGCGCACAACCGGCGTCGATCGCGCGATATTTCCCGACGAGACTCACACGGCGATGATGCGCCCGCCGACCGACACGCTGGTGCGCTCCGCACCGGCTTCTCGCAGGACGGCGAGCAATGCCTGCACGGCCGGCTCGAGCTCGCCGCGAAGCCGCGGGCGACGCTGGTCGAGCTCGCACGGATCGCATTCGTAGCCGTGGCTTTCCAGCACCGCGCCGACGCGATCCGCTTCGAACAGATCGGGAAACATCACGAACACGTTTCGCCAATAGTGCGCGGGCGGACGCGTGCTCGCGCCGAACCTCGGTCCGAGCAACGCGCCCGGTGCGAGCCCGAGCAGGAATTCGAGCACCCACGCGTCTTGCGTCTCGTCGTCGCCGGCGAACACGCCGGTGATCATCGGCCGATCGCAGCCGGCGTCGCGCAGCGCGTCGGCGAGCACGTCGCGCGTCTCGAGATCACCGTCGGCGACGCGGCGGGCGAGCTCGCGCACGGTCGGCGTGATCCACGGAAATGTCGTCGCGAGCAACGCGGCGAGCTGCGCGTGCGGAAATGCGGCGTCGCGTGTCGAGACGAGCTCGAACTGCGTGCCGGTGGCGTAGCCCGCGCGTTGCGCGACACTCCAGCGCTCGCCCGTCTGCGTCCACACGAGCCCGGCGCCGCGGGCGTCGGAGCGCTGCAGCACGTAGCTCGAACCGTCGACGAACGACGGCGTCATCGCGAGCGCTTCTTCGAGCAGCTGGATCGGATAATCGCCGTCGGCCTCCGTGATCGGCGCCATGCGCGACGTCAACACCAACAACCAGCCCGGATGCGACAGGTCGCTGCAGATCGCGGCGAGCCGCACGAGCTGCTCGAGCTCGCAGCGGCGCAGCGCCTGACCGGTCACGCGCACGCCGGAAAGCTCGAGCGCGATCTCGAAGCCGTGCGGCGGCAGGAACACGAGCGCGAGGTGCGGCGCGAGCTCGATCGGCCCGAGCGCGACGAGCTCTTCGTAGCTGCCCGACGCCGGCAGATACGACGGCCCGCACAGCCGGATCCAGAAGTTGGCTTTGCCGACCGCGCGCTCGAGCTCGGATGGAAGCGTCAGAGCGCCTTGAGCGGCGTCAGGTGCAACAGCACCGGGATCACTTTGCCACTCGTCACGATCTGCATGTGCTCGTACTGCGAGTGCACGTAGAGCAACTTCGCGGTGCGCTCGCGATGCGTGAAGCCGCTCGACGTGTCGGGCATCTTCTCGCGCGCGACCGAGAACTTGTACTGCTTCGCGAAGCCTTCGGACGCCTGCGCCGTGCTCGAGCCGACGACGATCAGCTTGTGCTCGTCGGCGCGCTTGCCCGACCCGATGTACTCGTCGAACGCCGATTCGCCCGCGTACATCGCGTCGAGCAAGATGATCTGCTCGACGAGGCGGTGATCGACCCACTGCATGATCGTGCGGAACGCGCCCGAGTGGCCCATCACGATCACGGGCCCGTCGGGGAGATGCAGGTTCGCGCGCGTGACGGCGTGGCGGAGCTCCTTGAGCGACGGCCAGTTCACGCCGTCGTCGTTCGACGCCGGCGCATCGGGCACGATGAACATCGCGTTCTGATGGCTCGCGCGAAATTGCCGTGCGAGCTCGTGATCGCGCCAGGCGCCGTCGGCGTCGGTCCAGTAGCCGTGAACGTAGACGACGGTGCCGGCGGTCTCGCGGTCGTAGCCGTCGGGCACCCAGACGTGCACGGCGCCTTGCGACGTCTTGATCCGCCAGTGCTTGCCGCCCGCGACGGTGTCCTCGGTCTTCTCGAGCCGGCCTTCGCCGTCGTCGGATTCGTGATGGGTCGGCCGCACGTGCGGCGTCGTCGACGTCGTCATCCGCGCGTGCGTCGGCTGCGCGGGATACGGATCGACCGGCTCCGGCTGTGGCTGCGGCTGCACGGTGTCGTCAACCGGCGGCGGATCGTCGGCGAACGCCGTGGCGCAGATCAAAATCGACGCGAGAACCAGCGGCAGCTTCACTTCTTCGGCTCCGTGATCATCAGGTGGACGTGCTTGTCTTTGTCGGGATAGCCGTAGCGAAACGGCAGGTGACGCTTGGGTTGGTCGGCCCACATCTTCACCATCGCGTCGCTGACGTTCGGATCGGCGTCGTCGAGAAACGCGCCGGTAAACGTCCCGTAGGTCTTCTGCGTGAAGCCGGCTTTCTTCGCGTAGCGCGGCGCGATGCCGGTCGAATCCGACACCATCCACGTCATGTGATTGAGTAGGAAGTCGCGAATGCCCGAGAAGCCGTCGTTCCAGATCAAGTAGCTCGCGGCCTTCGTCATCGCCGCGACCTTGCCCTTGGTCTCGAGATACTTCTCGAGCCCCGAGCCTTTGTACGCCTTGTTGCCGAGGTTCCACGCGATGTGGCGATGCACGACGAGCGGCGCGTTCGGATCGCCCGCTTTGCGGAACGTCAGCTCCATGTTCGTGAACGCCGGCGAGAAGTCGGTGTCGACCCAGCCGCCTTTGATCTTCTTCGCGATCTTCTTGCCGAACGCGTCGATCTCGGCCTGCGTGTAGTAGTGCAGCGTGCCGTCGTCGTTGACGCTGAAGAACACCAGCTTCACCGGCTCGTAGCCCATCGCGGTCATGCCGGTGATGTGGAAGCTGAGCTGGCCGGGAATGCCGCCGACCTCGAGCTTGCGCATGTTCTCGCTCGTCGAATCGTGAAGCTCGAGCAAGCCGTCGATCGCATCGCGATAGTTCGACAGCGACTCGCGCAATTGATTCTTCGACAGCTTCGAGAGCCGGCTCGGATCGCCGGCGTGCTCGAGCGAGATCGTCGTGATGTCGCGCGCGTTCGGATACGTCACGAGCGCCGAGCCGAGGTCGCCGCCGCCGAACGGATAGACGACCGTCGTCGGCAGGTTCGCGGGACGCAGCCCTTGGAAGAACGTCCCCGCGGGCGTGGCGTACGTCTTGCGCCACTCGTCGTAGCGCTTCGCCATGATCTGGCAGTGGCGCTCGT
>DASXEF010000311.1:0-2776 GCA_036490255.1 Kofleriaceae bacterium | reverse complement strand
CAGGCGACCGAGGCGATCAAGCTCGTCCTCGGCATCGGGACCACGCTCGCGGGCCGGTTGTTGGTCTACGACGCGCTCGCAGCGCGGTTCCGGGAGCTCCGGCTGCGGCGCGAGGCGCGATGTGCGACGTGTGGCGACGGGGTCGATCGCTCGGCGATCCCGCTCGCCGACTACGACGCGCTGTGCGCGATACGTTAGACTTCGATCGGGATTGATCGCCGCCGGCCAATCGATCGGGAACTACCGCATCCTGAACAAGATCGGGACCGGCGGCATGGGGGCCGTGTATCTGGCCTAGCACCCGCTGATCGGCAAGCGCGTCGCGCTCAAGGTCATCCATCGCGAGCTCGCGAGCAATCGCGAGGTCGTGCAGCGCTTCTTTCAAGAGGCGAAGGCCGTCAACAAGATCGGCAACGAGCACATCGTCGAGATCCACGACTTCGGCATCACGCCCGAAGGCGACCATTTCTACATCATGGAGTTCCTCGAGGGCCGCACGCTGGCCTCGGTGATCCATCACGAGCGCGCGCTCCAGATCATGCGGTCGCTCCACGTCGGCGCGCAGATCGCCAGCGCGCTCGCCGCGGCGCACGCGGCCGGCATCATTCATCGCGATCTCAAGCCCGACAACGTGATGCTGACGACGCGGCTCGGCGACCCCGACTTCGTCAAGCTGCTCGACTTCGGGTTGGCGAAGATGTTCGCCGGCGGCCAGTCGACGGTGAAGACGGCGGCGGGCGTGTTGCTCGGCACGCCGCAGTACATGTCGCCCGAATCGTGCGAGAGCCGGCCGAACGTCGATCATCGGACCGACATCTACGCGCTCGGCATCTTGCTGTTCCAGATGATGACCGGCGTGCTGCCGTTCGACGGCGAGACGATGGGCGAGGTGCTGGTCAAGCAGGTGACGCAGCTGCCGCCGCCGCTGCGCGGGATCAACGCGAACATTCCGGCGAGCGTCGAGCAGATCGTGCTGCGCTGCCTCGCGAAGCAGCCCGACGCGCGATTTCCGACGATGCTCGCGCTGCGCGAGGCGCTGCTCGAGCCCGATCGCTATCTCGCGCAATCGCCGCTGATGTCGCCGACGCGGTCGATGGCGCCCGGTGAAGCGCCGGTCGACGCCAAGACGATCATGGCCTACGCGCAACAGCAGCAGGCGACCCGGATCGGCATGGGCAACGAGCTCCCGCTCGCCGCACCGCCGCTCGCGCATAACGCGAACGCCGCGACGATCTTCGGCGGCGATGCGCCGATGATCGCGCCGCCGAAGAAGACGATCGCGCTCGGCCCCGATCTGTCGATGCCCGCGCCGCAGGGGCTCTCGACGCACACGATGCAGATCGCGACGCCGCTCGGCTACTCGTCGCGCCCGCCGAAGCGCGTGTGGCCGATCGTGCTCTTGATCGCCGCGTTGCTCGGCCTCATCGGCGGCGGCATCGCGGTCGCGCGGTTCAAGCACAACAACGCCGTCGCGGTCGTCGAGCCCGATGCCGCTGCGCCGGTCGTCGTCAAGCCACCGCCGCCGCCGCCGCCGGTCGTCGTCAAGCCGCCACCGCCGCCGGTGCAGCCCCAGCCTCAGGTCACGGCGATCGGATCAGCCGTCGCGCCGACCGCGTCGATCGAGATCGACAGCACGCCGCCGGGCGCCGAGATCTTCGGACCCGACGCGCACTCGCTCGGCAAGACGCCGGCGAAGCTCCAGCTGCCGATCGCGACGACCGCGCTGATCTACGAGCTCCGCTTGCCCGGCTATCGCAAGGCGACGAAGCAG
Organism: Kofleriaceae bacterium; assembly: GCA_036490255.1. GTDB lineage: Bacteria > Myxococcota_A > Polyangia > Haliangiales > Haliangiaceae > JABFXX01. Next base: position 1,005 of record DASXEF010000311.1, on the reverse strand, counting down.
TTCGTCGTCACCGGCGACGCCGTGCTCGACGTGCCGATGCAGCGGCTGCCACCGATTCACCGCCCGCCGCCGCATCGGCCGGACGATCTCGAAGCGCCGTAGTATGCTGCGGTCATGATCGTCGCGATCGTCGCCGGGCTCGTCGCATTGATCGCGACCGCTGCGATCGCGGCGCGTGCGGCGCGTGCCGATGCCGAGCGCTCGACGCGCCGCGCGGTCGACGAGGCCACGCTCGAAGCGACCGCGCTGACCAAAGCCGCCGCGATCGAGGCCGCCGCCGCGCGCCAGGCAATCGAGACCGCGGCGCGTCACGAAGCGCTCGAAACGAGCGCCGCCGCCGACGACGCGATCGGCGCCGCTGAAACGCGCGCGCAGGCTCGCGAAGACGCGCTCGCCGAACACGACGCCGAGCTGGCGCGCGAGCTCTCGGAGCTCGATGCGCGCGCGGCCGAGCTCGACGGCGTCTATAAAGATCTCAACGCGCGACGCGATCGCGCGAACGGGCTCGATCACGACGCCAAGCGCAAACGCGAGGCGCTGCGCGGCGAGCTCGTCGGCCGCGCCGGCATCGACATTCCGGAGCTGATCCGCCAGATGTCGCAGAGCTGGCTCGACGACGCGCGCGCGAAGGCCGCCGCGCTCGTCCGCAACTCCGAGCAAAACGCCGCCGATCCGAGCGTCGATCGCGACGCCAAGCGCGTGATGGAGATCGCGGCGGCGCGCTGCTCGATGCATTTTCTTACCGAGCGCAACGCGTCGAACCTGCGCGTCGGCTCCGAGCTCGTCACGCTCGTGCTCGACAACAACGCGGCGATCCACGGCGCGCTCGAGCGCGTCGCCGGCGTGCAACTGCAGGTCAACGACGACAAGGACGCGATCCGGCTCGAAGGGCTCGACGGCGTCGGTAAAGAAGTCGTCCGCCGCGCGTTCTCTCGTTTCGTCAAGAAGCCGGAATCGATCGACGACGCGCGCAAAGATCCCGACGCGTGGGCGACCAAGCAGCGC
>DASXEF010000298.1:0-5913 GCA_036490255.1 Kofleriaceae bacterium | reverse complement strand
CAGAAGAGCAAGAGCGACTTGTGGGTCGTCTACTCGAACGGCATCACCGGCCGCATCGTCAAGCTCGACCTCGCGACCAACAAGTCGACCGAGCTCAAGCTGCCGACGAGCGGCACGACCGGCATCACGTGCCCCGACGCGCACTCGAACCGCTGCGTCGTCTACGTGACGGCGTGGACCGCGCCGACGACGCTGTACGACGTCGACGGCGACAAGGGCACGGTCGTCAAGAGCGTCTTCAACACCGACGTCACGTATCCCGGCTTCGATCAGATCACCGCCGACGAGGTCGAAGTGCCCGGCCACGACGGCGCGATGATCCCGCTGTCGATCATCCACCGCAAAGACATCAAGCTCGACGGCTCGAGCAGCACGATCCTCGAGGGCTACGGCGCGTATGGCATCAGCTACGAGCCGTTCTTCAGCGTGCAGACGTCGGTCGTGCTCCACAACGTCGTGTTCGCGTACTGCCACGTGCGCGGCGGCAGCGAGAAGGGCGACGCTTGGTACAAGGCCGGCTTCAAGGCGACGAAGCCGAACACGTGGAAGGACTTCATCTCGTGTGGCGAGTACTTGGTCAGCAAGGGCTACACGACGAAGGCGCATCTCGCGGGCACCGGTACGAGCGCGGGCGGTATCTTGATCAGCCGCGCGATCACCGAGCGGCCTGATCTGTTCGCGTCGGCGGTCGTCAACGTCGGCGATGCGAACTCGCTGCGCTCGGAGTTCTCGCCGAACGGGCCGGTCAACACGCCGGAGTTCGGCACGGTGCAAAAGGCCGACGAGATCGGCCCGCTCGCCGAGATGGACGGCCTCTCGCACGTGCAAAAGGGCGTGAAGTATCCGGCGGTGATGGGCGTTGGCGGCTGGAACGATCCGCGCGTGCCGGTGTGGGAGCCCGGCAAGTTCATCGCCGCCGTGCAGCAGGCGACCACGTCGGGCAAGCCGGTCGTGATGAAGATCAACTACGACGACGGTCACTTCACCGAGGACAAGGCCGTCACGTTCAAGAACTTCGCAGGCCAGTACGCGTTCATGCTCTGGCAGGCCGGCAGCAAAGACTTCCAGCCGACGAAGTAGCTCAGTTGTGCGGCACCATCGCGAATAACATCGCGGCGGCGAACCGCGAGAACAAGACCGGATCGAGCTGCGCGAGCAACGCGACCGACGTCTCGTCGCGATCGCTGCGCGCGACGAGGCGCAGTCCGAGGTGCGCTTCCCACGGCGGGTTCTCGACGTCGGCGCGCAAGCCGACGTAGATGCTCGCGGTCGCACCGGTCGAGTGATCGGCGAGCCGCTCGTAGATGCCGAGCGATTGCTCGAAGCGATGCAGATCGTGAAACTGCACGACCTCGAGCGAGCCGCCGAGCAAGCCGGCACCGCCTTCGCGCACGAGCTCGCCGGCGGCGGCGATGCCGAACCCGTGTTCCAGATCGCGATCGCTGTAGTGCGCGAGCATCAGCTCCGGGCGCAGGCCGATCACGAAGCCGCCGTTGCCGCCGCCGATCTCGCCGGCGACGTCGGCGAGCGCGGTGGTGCGCGGGGTATCGGCGCTTGCAGTGCTAGCAACGGCGATCACCGCGAGCAGGACGAAGCGCATGCAAACGAGCGTAGATCACGCGACGACAGGCGCATCGGGCAGCTCGTCGCGATCATCGGCACTTGCAGGCAACGCTTCGGCAAACTCCGGCGCGAACGACGCGAGCACCTTCGCAGTCGCCTCGGCGCCGCCGGCGATCGCCGCGGCGAGCTTGTCGGCCATCGCATCGAGCTTCGGCTGACCGAGCTTGGCGACGACCGCGACGTCACCGACGAGCTCGCACGCGCGCGCGCGAACCGCGAGGTAGACGAGGACGCCGGTGCGTCCGGTCGTCGCGTGGACGCCGCGTTCGACGAACTGCGCGCGCGCCGCTTCGAGCACGTGATCGTCGCGCACGTGATCGGGCATCAGCGCGCGATGCAGCGGCGCGACGTACTCGACGATCGCGACCGCGAGCGCACCGCTGACCAGCGGGAACGCCAAGATCGCCCACACATCCCATTCGAACACGGCGGCATAGACGAGCACACCGATCGCCGCGGCGATGCCGACGATCGCGTGCTGCACGAGCCAGCGCCGCGGATGGGCGCGCACGGCGACGACGATCTCCGCCGCCGACGTCTTCTCGATCGCTTCGATCGCCGCGGTGAACGCGCGATCGCCGGCTTGCGTGCCCCAACTCATGCGTCGTGCTCGTGGAGCAGATCGACGAGCGCTTGCACGCCCGCCTCGGGAAATGCGTTGTAGATGCTCGCGCGCATGCCGCCGACCGAGCGATGGCCGCGCAAGCCGCTCATCCCGCGCGCTTCGGCGGCCGCGATCAACGCGTTCTCGCGCTCCGCCGTCGGACCGCGGAACGTCACGTTCATGTTCGATCGGCTACCGCCGCGGGCGTGCGGTCGCCAGCTCTTGCTCGCGTCGAGCGCGTCGTAGAGCAGCTTTGCCTTGCGCGCGTTGCGCTCGGCGATCGCGTCGAGCCCGCCCTCGGCGAGGATCCATCGGCACACGGCGCCGATCATCCAGATGCCGAACGTGTTGGGCGTGTTGTGCAGCGAATGCTCTAGCGCGTAGGTCTCGTAGCGATCGAGCGGCGGCAACTTGGCCGTCCCGGTCTTGATGAATTCTTTATTAGCGATCACGAGTGAGATTCCCGAAGGTCCGAGATTCTTTTGCGCGCCGGCGTAGATCAAGCCGTGATTCGCGAGCGGCAATCGCCGACTGAAGATGTCGCTCGACGCATCGCAGACGAGCGGAGCGTTCGTGATCGGCGGCTCGGGCCACTGCGTGCCGTAGATCGTCTCGTTGCTGGTGTAGTGCGCGTAGCGCGCCGACTCGCTCCACGAAAACCGCGTCGGGATCGTCGCGAACTCGGGCTCCGACGTGCACGCGACGTTCACGCTACCGACGCGACGCGCTTCTTCGATCGCTTTGCCCGACCACACACCGGTATGGCAGTAGTCGGCGGTCTCGGTTTCGGTCAAGAAGTTCTGAGGCACGCGCGCGAAGTGAGCGGTCGCACCCGACGTGATGAACAACACCGCGAACGCGTCGCCGATCGTGCCGACTTCGCGCACGGCGGCCTCGGCACCGTCGAGAACGCGGCCGAATTCCTTGCCGCGATGGCTGTGCTCGAGCAAGCCGATGCCGGATCCGTCGAGATCCAGAATGGCCTGCTGGGCGTCGCGCAGGACGCTCTCGGGCAGCATCGCCGGGCCAGACGAGAAATTTAGCTTTCGCATTTCCGCCTAGCCCGCCGTTACATCAGCCGTCTACTTACGCGGCTCGTCGTAATAGAACACGGTGATCGCGATGCAGTGAAAGGCTTCATCGGACGACTGCGTCACCACGAGATCCGTGACTTTCTTTTCAGCGTGCGAGTTGATCCAAGCCGTCACCTTCTCGCCGAGCTGATCTCGGTCCGCCACCATCGTCGCCGAGAACACTTTCACGCCGTTGAACTTCACGTCTCTGCGTAGCGTGAGCTGTCCTGACTGGTTTCCAAGATTGGCGGACACGATCTCACCGTAGCACAGACGTATGCACAACGAACATTACCGCCCGTCTGAAACAGGGGTGACGCAAAATGCAACAATGGGCCTTTCGGCCTACTCGTCGTCGTCGAGCGCACGATCGAGTGCGTTCGCAAGCTTCTCGGCTTCAGCCGGCGACATGTTCGTCGGCGTGAATGCTTTCTCTGCGGTCTCGACGAGCGCGACCATGCGCGCCTGCTCGACCGACATGCCCGATTGATCGTTCGTGATCCACTCGTCGAGCTCTTCGGTCAGCCGCTTCTTCGGCGAGCGTAGCTCCGGACCTTTGGCATCGAGATTGGGTTTGCCCCCATGTCGACGGTACGAAATCGAGCCGTAGCTGACCTCGAGGGCGCGGCGGAACTCGTTCATGTCCTGATAGCGCTTGCCGGGATCCTTTTGCATCGCCTTCATGATCACTTGCTCGGCTTGCTCGGTGATCTCGCGGTGCGGCGCGAACTCGCGCGGCGACGGCGGTGCGGAATGGATGTGCATCGCGAGCACTTCGCTCGACTGCGGCGCCTCGAACGGCGGCCGGCCGCACAACATGTCGAACAGGATCACGCCGAGCGAGTACACGTCGGCGCGTTGATCGACATCCTCGCCGCGCGCCGCTTCCGGCGACATGTACTCGGGCGTGCCGAACACGGCGCCTTGCACGGTCTCGGCGAGTAGCTCGTCTTGGACGAGGACTTTGGCGATGCCGAAGTCGAGGACTTTGACGAAGTCGTACGATTCTTCGCGCTCGGTGATCCACGAGTTGTCGGGGTTCATCCGCACCAAGTCACGTCGCCCGGGCTTCTTGAGCAACATGATGTTGTCGGGCTTGAGGTCGCGATGGATCACGCCGACGGCGTGCGCGGCATCGAGCGCGAGCGCGATCTGGTTGGCGATGTTGAGCGCGCGATGGAGCTCGACCGCGCCGTCTTTCTCGATCAGATCCTCGAGCGACTTGCCCTCGAGGAACTCCATCACGAAGTAGACCGGGCCTTCGGGCAAGATCCCGAAGTCGGTGACGTCGACGATGTTCGGATGGTTGATCGCGGTCGCGGCGCGCGCCTCGCGCAAGAAGCGATGGATCGCCTCTTGGTAGCGGGCGAACTGCGGATGCAGCACTTTCACCGCGACGGGTTTTTTGATGTAGACGTGCTCGCCCTGATAGACCGTGCCCATCCCACCGCGGCCGAGGATCTTGTCGAGCCGGTAGTTGCCGATGTTGTGGCCGAGCCGCGCGATGTCATCTTCTTCGACGAGGACGGCGGAATCGTGCAGACAAAACCGCTCGCCGTCGGGGAATCGAGTGAAACAGCGCGGACAGACTTTCACTTAGAACCTGTACGTCCCGTAGATTGTGAGATAGCGCTGATCGATCGGGCTGATCGGGTCGGGCGGAATCACGTTGACGAGCGTGAACTGCGCGCCGAGGTCGAACTGGTGGTTGAGCGAGCCTTCGATCTGCAGCGTGACAGGAATCTGAAAGTTGTCCGCCGACGTATCGAAGTCGGCGATCTTTAGCTCGCCGTAGATGAGCACGTTGAGCTGCGGGATTGGATTGATCGTGATGCCGCCCGACAGATCGAGGTCGGGCTTCGCGCCGTTGGGCACAGCTTCTTGCTTGTAAGTGTTTGCCTGGTTGCCGCTGTTATCCGTGATCGGATTACCCATCCCGTCGACCGCCGGCGTCACGTCGACGATGTAGTGATCGACGTCGGTGCCGTTGAAGTCGATCGAGATGATCTTCTGACCGACGACCATCGCGACCTGCGGGATGAACGCGTAGCGCAGCGGCATGCCGAGGTCGATCGAGAACTTGGTACCCGCGCGGCCGTACGTGCCGTCGGGCAACGTCACGACCGTCGCCATCGAGTTCGTGCACGCGGGTGCGCCGACGTTGTTGAAGTTCGGCCCGGATGGATCGCCGCTGACGAGCGGCGAGCAGAAGTTCGACAAGTTCGAGAATGCGTTTCGGTGCAGATCTGCGGCGACTCGAATATCGAGCACGTCGTAGATCAGCGCCGCCTCGAAGCCGGCGTAGACCGAGTACTGCTTGAAGTTGTACGCGTCGGTGAAGCCACCGATCAGCATGAAGTTGTCCTTCAAGCCGTATTCGGCTTCGAGCGACAGGCCGAACGAATCGAACGCGCCCTTCGCGCTGATGTCGGTGCCGAGACCGAGCTTGAGCTGCGTGACGCCTTGCGTGATCGTCAGCGGCCGCAAGATCTCGTTCTGGGGATACGTCTTCAGCGTGAACAAGCCGCCGGCGGTCGCGGGCGGCTGATCCTTGTCGGGTCCGTCATCATCGTCGTCGTCGCCGCCGCCGTTGTCGCCTTTCCCAGTTTTGCC